>JAHEKQ010000159.1 GCA_024638265.1 Flammeovirgaceae bacterium | reverse complement strand
CCTTCAAATGCTTTAAAATCCTTTGGGTACAAGGTACTTCTGAACATACCAAAAATAAAAGGTCCTGTGGGTTGTGAAGCGGATCCATCGGGCAATGTATAATCGAATTTATAAGGTGTCCAGTACTCCCACACAATTTCTTTCTTTTGATCGATTTCAAAAAATCTCCCTTGCATTCCCTGAGTTATAAGTGTATGCCCATTTTGTAATCGGTGTGCTCCCGAAACAAAAGCAGAATAGAACGAATATTTATCTGGTGCTGTATAGGACCAGTCTGGGGTTTCAGGACCAAATGCACCTCCTTCCGGAAGAACATAATGGCCATCTTCATCAGTTGGTATGGTCCACTCATAAACGGCGCTATAATTACCTATGTCGCCGATGGCAACATTCATCTCAGGCGAGGTTGCGTTTGCAAAGGCAGCTCCCAGAGAAGGTAATTTATTATTAGGGTTAGGAATGTCATTAGAATAGACCATTAAATTGCCTTCTCCCAGGTATCCTTTTGGAATCCACCTGACATCATGCTGAAAAAAAAGCTCCTGATCTTCTTTAGTGCCGCGTCCATAATTAGCGGAATTACCCCATCGGTACAGAAGATCTCCACCTAAACCTGAAGTTCCTCCTGAACTTCCTTTAGCTTCTTCAGAAGTAGTACTGTGGTCCAGGACATAAATTTCTCCAAAGCCGGGAACACTAATCACAATTTGATTTAAATCTGGATTATAAGAGATAGCATTGGTGTGTGTAAGATCTGATCCCTGATTGTCTACTGTGGCGTTAGAAGTCATTACCCCCATTTCTTTCATTTGCGCAACTTGTTCTTCAGTCATAGGCGGACCTGCTTCCGCACTGGGGATATTGATATTGATCTTTCTTGGATTTTTAACCACTACGCCATAATTACTCTTAGTTGAGTCTAGTTCCTGGATCAGGTGGTCTTTCATGTGCCATTCCCATACAATGGTACCTCCATCTGGTTTAACAGGTTTGACTTCAATAATTTTGTCGAGCCATATACCTGCTTTTGGAATATGATGAGGGTCTTTGCCAACAGCTATAGCTTCTTCTACGGTAAGAGCTTCATATGAAATAGCCAGAATATTGCCATTCGGCATAATTTCAAAATCATGGTGTATTAATTCCTTTTCATTAAAGTACTTAAAATCCCAGACCATATTTCCTTCCCAGTCATATTCGCGTATCCGCCCGGCCTGCCCTCCAGCCGCAAATGTGGGGAAGTTTTCATCTCTCTCCAGCCTTAATAAATGACCGTTTGGAAGTAAATAAGAATTCATTGAATTCAATTCTGATTCCCAGGTATGAACTACGTCTCCTTCCTTGTTTATAAGGTAAGTGTAAGTGCTAGTAGGGGGTTCAAAAAGAACAAAGCCGTCCGTTCCTTGTTTAGTATTTAAGATTAGCCCCCGCTTGGCCGAAACGCCGGTTAAACTTCGGGTATCTTCAGGTTTCCATTCACGTACCTCAATGTTTTCTGTTACTTCTGGGGAAGATTTTTTTTCTTTACAAGAGAAGGCAACAATTAGGGCAAGGGCAAAAAGTAAGGATTTGTTAATTTTAAAAATCATTTGGTTTGGTTGGTTTATTAATAAAAATCAGTCAAATTTCAATTCAATTGGCTTTCAACCAACAATGTTAATTCAGTTGAAATTGAAATGTATTAGAATCGGATAGTCAGAAAGATAAATATAAATTTAGAAATATTAACTTTTGGAACCGTTAATTATTTTTTAACAACTTCTGGAAATTGCAGTTCCGGAAAAATTGAAGATGTGCAATCGTGATTATTAAACTGCTTTCTGAATAACCTCAAACACTTTCGCACCATCACATTTTAGGGTTTTGGATGGATATTTAAGTAACAAGGCATAATCATGGGTAGCCATTAGGATGGTTCTTCCGGTCTTATTAATTTCCTGTAATACTTTCATGACTTCAACACTGGTCTGCGGGTCAAGATTACCTGTTGGTTCATCAGCCAGTATAATTTCAGGGTCATTCAATAATGCTCTTGCAATCGCAATTCTTTGCTGTTCCCCTCCGGATAATTCATGGGGAAATTTAAACCCTTTGGTTTTCATACCCACTTTATCCAGTACATCCTCAATTTGAGCATCCATTTTATCTGGATCTTTCCAGCCCGTTGCTTTAAGAACAAACATTAGGTTTCTATTGATGTTTCTATCAGGAAGTAGTTTAAAATCCTGAAAAACTATCCCCAATTTTCGCCTTAAAAAAGGGATATCCTTTTCTTCAAGGGTTTTTAGATTAAACCCTACAATTCTTCCGTGTCCCTCTAAAAGTGGAAGATCTGCATAAAGGGTTTTCATGAGACTGCTTTTCCCACTTCCGGTTTTTCCAATTAAATATACAAACTCACCTTTTTTTACCTCCAGCGTAATATCCTTGAGTACCATATTCTCCTTTTGGAAAACGGCTACATCTTTTAGATTCAGAATACTTTCACCCATAATTCAAATGTTGATATAAAAGTAATAAGTTCCTGTTTAATTCAGGGTTACAAGAGGGAAAAATCTATTATTTAGTTGTTGTATATACTTGGAAAGATTATTTGACGTTATTATGGGAAATTACGGTACTTCTTAACTGCAAGAGAACATTATGCTAAAGAAAAAAACCGCACTACTTATATATTTCATTGGGATTGCTATTTCTGGATATACCCAGGAATCAAAAGTTTATACCCATCATCAAAAACAGTATCAGGAAGCCCTGGCACTGTACAATAGCAAACAATATCAGGCTGCTCAGACCATTTTTGAAAAAGTGCAAATGAGTACCAAAGATTTTGAAACAGAAGCCAATAGTGCATATTACGTGGCCAATGCCGCGGTAAGATTAAATCAACTTGGAGCTGACAGGTTGATGGAAAGCTTTGTAGCAAACTATCCAACCTCTACAAAAAGAAATTCCGCTTTCATGGATGTGGCAGACTACTATTTTGAAAATGGCAAATATCCTTATGCCCTGAAGTGGTATAAAAAGGCAGATCAAAATTCAATGTCTGTTAAAGAAAAGGAACGGTTTAACTTTAATATGGGCTATTCCTTGTTTAGCTCGAAAAAACCGAAAGAAGCAGAGCGCTATTTAAGCAAGGTAACCACATCATCTACTTATGGTTCCCAGGCCAAATATTATCTGGGTTATATTGCCTATCAACAAGATGATTATGAGGGAGCGAATGAACGTTTCGATCAGATAACAGATCAGGAATTGTTAAGTGAGAAACTTTCCTATTATCAGGCCGATATGAATTTTAAACTGGGTAATTTTGAAGAGGCGATTAAACTAGCCAAATCACAGTTAACGAAATCTGACCGGCAGGAAGTATCTGAACTAAACAAAATTATTGGAGAGAGTTACTTTAATCTGGAACAGTATTCAGATGCAATACCCTATTTAGAGGCCTATAAAGGGAAACGTGGTAAATGGAGCAATACAGATCACTATTTATTAGGCTATTGTTATTACAAACAAGAAGATTACGCTAATGCAATAAATCAATTCAATAAAATTATTGATGGTAACAATGGAGTAGCCCAAAATGCGTATTACCATTTAGCGGAATGCTATTTAAACCTGGATAAAAAGCAGGAAGCTTTAAATGCGTTTAGGAATGCATCCCAAATGGATTTTAATATAGAGATACAAAAGGATGCTTATCTTAATTACGCTCGTTTGAGTTATGAAATTG
>JAHEKQ010000071.1 GCA_024638265.1 Flammeovirgaceae bacterium | reverse complement strand
AATCGATGTCCAGAAACTGACCAACCAGGTGGCCAGGCTCATTCAGATTCCCGAGTACGATTCGTTGGGTAAAGAAATGATTGCCGCCTATGAGCGCGGCGATTTTGATCGGTATAATGAATTGCTTTTCTCCTGCATCCCCATGGTGGAAAAGAGACTGGGCCAGGACGTAAAGAAGTATGTGGCCCCTGAACGATTGAAAATCTATACCACCCAGGGGGGATCCCCATGGTTGGACGATCAATACACGGTCTTTGGACAAGTCATTGAAGGCCTGGATGTTATCGACAAAATTGCAGCGGTGGAAACGGGAAGAAATGACCAGCCTATCGAAGATATTTACATGAAGGTCAGTGTGGAAGAAATGCCAACCAAGAAAATCACTAAACTCTACGGCGTAGAGTACCCCGAGAAATGAAAATCCTGGTCACAGGGGCTAACGGTCTCCTGGGGAATAAGCTCGTTGAGCTCTGTCTCATGAAAGGGGATGAACTCATTGCCACCTCCCTGGGTGAATCCCGACTTAGTCAAACCGGATCTTTCGTCTACGAGCAACTGAATATAACCGATAGGGAGCAGGTAGATCGTGTGCTCAATAGATATGAACCTGAAGTGGTTATTAATACAGCGGCCATGACCCAGGTAGATGATTGTGAGACCCAGCAGGACAAATGCTGGAAGATCAATGTTGAGGCTGTCAGTAACCTGGTCCACGCTTCAGAGAAAACAGGTTCATTTTTCATACAGCTGTCCACGGATTTCATTTTTGATGGTTCTGAAGGACCACTCGATGAGACCGCGGAACCAAACCCTGTGAACTACTATGGTGAAAGCAAACTGGCCGCTGAGAATATCGTAAAAGATTCAAAACTGGAATGGGCCATAGCAAGGACCGTACTGGTTTATGGTATCTCTCCCGGCATGAGCAGGAGCAATATTATTCTTTGGGTAAAGGAGAAACTGGAGAAAGGGGAGGAGATCCGGGTAGTTAATGACCAGTTTCGAACCCCGACCCTGGCTGAAGACCTGGCCCTGGGATGTTACCTGATTGCACAAAGGAGGGCACGGGGTATTTTCAATATCAGTGGAAGTGATTTCCTGACACCCTACCAGATGGCAGTACAAACTGCAGATTTTTTTGGCCTCGATAAGTCACTGATCCATGAGACCGACAGTAAAACTTTTACGCAACCTGCCCGCCGGCCATTGATAACGGGTTTCAAAATAGATAAAGCAAAGGAGGAACTGTGGTACCAGCCTCAATCATTTATCGAAGGAGTGGCCGTAGTGGCTGAATTGATTAAGTAGTGAACTTGGGTTCATCATCTCCCACAATCCTGTGTGCATGATGCAGGCTGGCATTGATCTCGTAGCCCACCAGGAGAATAACAGTGAGAATAAATTGCCAGATCATCAAGGCTATCAATGCACCGATCGACCCGTAAAGTTTGTTATAGGTTCCGAAATTGGTGATGTAATAGGAAAATCCATAAGAAGCTGCCAGGCAAAGCAAAGTACTTATCATAGAACCAATTGAAAAGAACCTCCAGTTGTAGTGGACGGCAGGTCCGAAATAATAGATGAATGAAATGGCAAGATAGAATACAATGAAGATCACCAGGAACCTGAGAATAATGAACACATACACTGAATAATCATCAATGTTGACCCACTCGATGGCTGTTATAGTGTCGATTACTATAGTCCCGACAATCAGGAGAACAATGGCGAGGATCAACGCAAAAGCCAGCATGATGGTCAGGCCAATGGCGACAAATCGCATCTTAAAAAATCCCCTCTTTTCTACGGTCTTATAACATGCATTAAAGGCCTGCATCAGGCTGAGCACCCCATTCGCCGCAAGGTAAAGTGAGAAAACGGCACCGAATGTAAGAAGGCCACCTCTCGCTTGTCCGACGATATCTTCAATAGTACTTGAAACCACCGAATACATACTCTCAGGCATTATACCTCCCATAAATTCCAGGATAGTCTGACTGTCAATATCAGGGATGAACCGGTGGATAAACGGTACCAGGGTAAATAGAAAAATGATGGCAGGGAAAATGGCCAGGGTAAAATTGAAGGCTACACCATTTGCCCGCTGCAGAATCTCATCCTTGGTAATTTTTTCGATAAATATTTTGATTACCATGTAGAGCGAGGCATTCTCATAGTTCTTGAATTTTATCCTCTTCAGCAGCTGTACGACCCACTTGAAGATGGTATGATTCAATATGTAGTTGACGATGCGCTTCTTCACTCCTGGTAGAAAGGCTTTAATATTTCAACAATATGGCCGGGGGGCCTGACCGGACTTCCCGATTTCATGTTTATAAATGCCAGGGTGGAATCCCCTTTGTGAATGAGCTCCTCTTTATCATTGAATATCTCATACCGGAACCTGATTTTAACACCAGGCATTTCCGGGATAGTAGTGCGAATAGTCAGCAATTCGTCATACCGGGCCGGACCCAGAAAATAGCTATGATTCTCCAGGACGGGCAGCATAATGCCCTCCTCTTCGAGTTCTTTGTAAATGAAGCCCAGGCTTCTAAGACTTTCCACCCTTGCAGTCTCATAATATTGGGCATAATTGCCGTAGTAGACATAACCCATCTGGTCTGTCTCTCCATAACGCACTCTTATCTGGTAGTCAAAACTGAACATCAACGTGGGTTTATCCTTGCTTTTCTCTGTTCAATAGTTAGCTGGCGTTGATACCTCCTCGCATTCCTCAAATGTTCCTCATAGGTTACAGCAAAAGCGTGGTAGCCGGAAAAATCTTCTTTGGCACACATGTAAAGGTAGTCGTGTTCCTTGTAATTCAACACCGCATCAATCGATTGAATCGTTGGCATATTGATAGGACCTGGTGGGAGACCTTTGTACTTGTAGGTATTGTAGGGAGACTCAATTTCTTTATGGACATTCAGGATGCGTTTGAGTTCGAAATCCCCCGATGCAAAGACCAGGGTAGGGTCTGCCTGGAGTGCCATTCCTTTTTGCAACCTGTTCAGGTAGAGTCCTGCCACCGTGGGTTTCTCCTCACCTTTACTGGTCTCAGCCTGTACAATGCTGGCGAGGGTAGATATCTCAAAAGTGCTGAACCCGAGCTTTTCCGCTTTTTTACGCCTGGCCTCATTCCAGAACCTGAAATACTCATCCCTCATCCTTTCTACCAGTTCGTCCGCTGAAACGGAATAGTAAACCTCGTAAGTGTTGGGGATAAACATCGAGACGATGGTCTCGCTGGTAAATCCATCCTCATTGCTGTCGAGGAATTTCACCAGGGCCGCATTAAATTCATCTTCCGAGATGGAGAGCCGTTCGGTAATTTTGGGGGCCAGTTGATCGATCGTCCTGACATTGTTAAATGTGATATTGACGGGTGTCTGCTCACCTGCCCTCAATTTTCTGATAGCCTGGATATTGGTCATATTCGGTTCGAGCAGGTAACGACCGGGCTTGATATTATCGTTGTAGCTCATCAGCTTAGCCAGGAAACTGAATGATACCAGGTCATTGACAATGTGGCCGTCGTAAAGGATGTCCTGTACTTTTTTAAAATCAGCATCCCTTGGTATGATCACTACCCTGGATTCCCGTTCCACCAGGATATTCGGTGAATAAACGATCTGGAATGCGTAAAAACCAAATGAAATCAGCATAACCGTTCCCACCAGGAACAGGGCCACCCCCTTCACATTCATTTTATCCTTCTTCCTTGCCATGCCCAAAATTACTACATCCGATTTAATGAAGAAGAAAACCGCTTCCGAATTCATCATCGGTTTCTAATAGGAAACGATGGACACCCGTAATACTGGCTGTCCCCGAAACTTTGGGGATTACAGCCTTGAAGCGGTCATATTCTACAATTTCTTTTATTTCCCCGGTAAAAACTGATCCCGTTATGCTCTCAAACTTTCTCATCTCCCCGGTTTTTAATTCACCATTTTCGTGCAAGATGGCCAGCCGGCCGGATACGCCGGATCCCGTAGGAGACCGGTCTACCTCACCATCGGCAAAAATGCATACATTTCTGTCAAACCCATCACCCAATGGTTTTCCCCCGGTAAATATGGTACCGTAAAGGAAACTGAGATCTTTCTCGAATGGATGTTCTATTTCACCTGAGCTTTTGATTACCTCCCGTTTGATTTGCATCCCCAGGTCTACTAGCTGGCTGACTGGTTCGGAGAGATTAAGTCCTAGGTCAGGGGCATGAACATAGGCGTAAAAAGCCCCACCATATGCCAATGTATATGCCACTTGGCCATATTTCTGTATTTGGACTTCACCTTGTTTAAAAACAAAACTCGGAACTCCTTCAAAAGTGGTTGTTCCCAATTTCCCATCATTCACTTCTACGCTGCAGAAGATCCTGCCGCAGGGAGCATCTATGATTACTTCGGTGGAGGGTTCGGTCATTTCAACCCAACCTGCCTGTACGGCAAGACGGGCCAGCGCAATCACGGCGTGACCACACATGGTACTATATCCCTCATTATGGATAAAAACCACTCCGAAATCCGCCCCCTCATCATTGGGCGGCACCAGGTACACACCATACATATCTCGGTGTCCCCTGGGTTCGTGCATCAACAGTTTACGGATATCATCGTGATGGTCTCGGAATTTCCTGCGATAGGCAAGTACGGATTCAGCTGAAATTTCAGGTAGCCCACCTGTTATAACCCTAAGTGGCTCTCCACCGGTATGCATGTCGATGGTGATAAATTCCCGGCAGTTTTCCGGTGTGAATTCCTGCGATGATCGTATTTTATCGAAAGTACTCATGGATGATCATTATACCCGCGGTCGGTCAATTGGCGGTAGATCATCAAGCCGGCCCAGGCATCAGTGGCCGCATAGATTTTTTGCTTCATTGAGAGTTGCTTTGCCTCCCAATTCGAAACCTGGGCACTCTTGGATATCCTTCCATTCAGGGCAATGGCAGCCAGTTTCCTCAATCCGTTATTTTGTATACCCGCTTGTTTCACAAAATGCTCAAGCGGAACAAAGCCACCTGGGCGAAATGGTCGGATCTTTCTCAGGTCTTTGATATCATCGTCAATGGCTACCCCTACTTTTCTGATTCCCTCTGATTCGAGGATTTCCTTGAGGGGGTCGCTGATCTTCTTATGTCTCAACCGGATGAGATAGGCCCGGTCTTCGGAGGCCAGTTGGAGCAGGGATACCGGGTGAATTACTCCTTTCTTGAAAGAGGGTTTGGATTCTGTATCGAAGCCCAGTACGTCAAATCGCTGCAGGTACTCTGCCGCCCTTTCCTGGTCTTTTTGATTTTCAATTACGAGTATCTTTCCATTGAATTCCAGGGGAGGCAGTCCGCGGATATCTTCGTTCTCTATGGATTCGCGGAAACTCACTCTTCAGTCTCGGTGGTTTTAGGGAGTTTCCTGATCCTGATATTAAATACGCCGAACAGGATGGTCATAAACGGACTGATCAGGTTGAAAAAACAATAGAGGAAATATTCCCCGGTAGCCACCCCGAGTACACCACTCTGGTAGGCACCGCAGGTATTCCATGGAATTAATACGGATGTTACCGTACCCGAATCCTCCAGCGTACGGCTCAGGTTCTCAGGCGCCAATCCACGGTCGCGATAGGTAGTGCGGTACATTCGCCCGGGGACGACAATAGCTATATACTGGTCGGATGCGGTAAGGTTGAAGACAATACAGGTTCCCGCTGTACTTGCGATGAGGGAACCGGTGGATTTTGCCATACTGATAATGGAGCTGGCCAGTCTTTTCAGCATACCGCTCAATTCCAGGACTCCCCCGAATATCATCGCGCAGAGGATCAGCCAAACGGTGTCCAGCATGCCACGCATACCTCCTGCGCTGAGAAGCTCATCTGCGGAAGGATTTCCCGTCACAAAGGAAATATCAGTGAACATGGAAGTGGTAATAGCTTTATAATAACCCTCGAGGTTGTTGGATCCGCCTATTTCCTGGATGGCCTGGGGCTGGAAGATAACCGCAAACAAGGCACCCATCAGGGAGCCGAAGAATATGGCCGGGAGGGCGGGCATTTTTTTAATTATGAAGAATATAACTGCTGCCGGTACAAGGAATAGCCATGGAGTCATATGAAATTTTGACCGGATGAGCTCCTGGGTTTCTGCAGCGGAGTTAACATTTCCATCACCGGAAATCGTAAATCCCCAGATGAGAAAGATCGTAATGGCGATCAGAAATGACGGACCGGTGGTTAAGGCCATATACCGGATATGAGTGAACAGGTCTGTTCCTGCCATGGCGGGAGCCAGGTTGGTGGTATCAGACAGCGGCGACATTTTATCTCCGAAGTAGGCACCACTGATTACAGCACCCGCAATTACTCCATCGGGTAAATCCAGTGCCCGCCCGATTCCGATGAGGGCAACCCCAATGGTAGCGGCTGTGGACCAGCTTGAGCCAGTCGCCAGGGAAACGACGGCACTTACCAGGCAAGCAGCAAATAAAAAGATGGTGGGATTCAGGATATCCAGGCCGTAATAGATCATGGCAGGAACTACCCCGCTGAGCATCCATGTACCCGCAAGGGCCCCAATCATCAGGAGTATCAGTATGGCAGCCATGGCCGAACCGATGCTCTTAACAATTCCCTCAATAATCTCTTTCCAATTGTAACCTAGCCTGAGCGCAATAAAAGCGGCAATTGATGCAGTCAGAAGCAGGCCAATCTGGTTGGGGCCGTAGGAAGCATCATCGCCAAATACATATACATTGGAGGCGAGGAGGCCGACGAGGACAACCAGGGGCAAGATGGACTGTAGCAGGGTGGGTTTGCGAACTATATGCTCCGTCGGTTCTTTTTCCATCTTCCAATGTTACGAAAAAATATCAGAGGGTTGAGATTTCATAGACCACATTGCGTTCCCTCAGATATTCCAGAATATACTCATAATTAGATTTGTCCTTCCCAAGGTATTCCGGGGGTGATATTCCCGTGTGTTTATAAGCTCCACTCAGGACCAACTCCGCAGCAGCAGTGCATGTATAACCAGTGGTACGCGCCATCGATGTCGTTCCCGTTTCAACATCAAATTCATCATACAGGTCGTATCGGACCCCGCTTCCGTTTTTATCCCTCATGTCAATACGCATCACGGTAAATTCAATTTCACCCTCCTCAAGTTGCCACTGCGGAAACATGATGGCAGAAGTTACATCAAGGGGTATTACGTTCTGTCCTTTGACCTCGACCGGATCGGTTGAAAAAAAACCCGCTTCCCTCATCATCTCCATATATTCCATACTGCCGGGATACCTCAGGGTCTTTTCGATCATGTTTGGGATGTGGGACATGGTCCTGATCAGGCTTCTCAGCCCATCGGAATTCCACGCTTCAAGGGTGCCTACCTGTTCGAATTCCATTTTTTCCCGATCGGAAAGTGCCGGCCTTTCAATGAGCTCACCGTTTTGTACATAGCGTGCAGGCCTTGTATATTCTTCGATTACATCTGCCGGGGAAAAAACAGCGCGGTACTCAAAAGGCCATTCACGCTTTTTCGGAAGCCCCCCTACCACACAATGGTAATCCTCGATCTCCATTTGCTGATCGCAATATCCCAGTATTATATTTCCCATTCCCGGGGCCACCCCGCAATCCACCACTGCCGTTACACCGTTCTCCCTGGCCAGCTGATCGAGTTCAAACGGATCTTCCGGGAAGAAGGAGATATCAACAATGTTTTTTCCGGCCTGAATAACGGTTTTGAGCATTTCAAATCCCATGTGGCCGGGAACAGATCCAATCACCAGGTCAAACTCTCCAATTGCAGCTGTGAGCGCTTTATGATCCGAAATATCCAGTTCGCGGGTAGGAATCCCTTTATCCGACAATTTAGCCAGAGAATCAGCGCTGAGGTCAAAAGATATTACCTCGTGCTTTTTTGCAAGATCGAGGGCCATGGCCCGTCCTACCAGTCCCACCCCTAGGACAGCGATTTTATTTCCCATAGTGCTCAATTATTGATCGGCGCGCAAAATACAAAAATGTTTGAAGGCAGTCCGTGCCGGCGGGTCAACTGCAGAGGAATCCTTTTACCGGAATTTTTAGTCTCTCCAGGTAACATATATCAGTTGAATTGTTAAAAATACTGTATATTTAGAACTTTAATGAAGTAGACATGAGGAGATATTTTTTAATTCTGGGGCTGTCTCTACTATTTGCAGTTACGGCTTTCGCACAGCAGGATGCCCAGTTCTCCTATTTTATGCACAACCGGCTATACTATAATCCCGCAGCTGCCGGTTTGGAGAATGTAACCAGACTTACTGCCTTACACAGGAGTCAATGGGCCTTTTATCAATCTGATTTCGATGACGGCGGAGCACCTACCACACAGGTAATCAGCATGTCTACACCATTATATAAGTGGAAGACCGGTGTAGGTGCCCATATCGTTCACGATCAACTCGGTCCGCAGAACAACCTTGAGTTCCAACTTTCAGGGGCATATCACTTGGCAATCAACGACGCAAAACTCTCACTGGGGTTAAGGGCGGGTTTCTTCTCCCAATCGATCAACTGGGATTACCTTCGTGCCATTGATGAGAATGACCCGGTACTTGCTGGTAAGACCAGTCGGGAATCACAGGTAAGACCGGATCTCGCAGTAGGTGCATTCTTTGTCGATGAAAAATATTACGCGGGGATCAGTTTTAACCACCTGATCCAGTCGAGTTTCGATTTTGGGATCAACGATCTCAGAAATGCCCTTTCGAGTCATGCATTCCTCACCGGTGGATATTACCACAACCTGAGTACTATGGCACAACTCCATGCTTCTACTATAGTTCAGACCGATTTCAAACAGTACAATGTTACCCTCGGCGCGATAGTGACTATGATGGACAGGGGAAGGGAGAAAATGTGGGGAGGAATTACCTTGCGTCAGAGTGAAGACATTGGTGTACTGCTCGGATATCACTTCCTCAAAGACAAGTCACTTAAATTCGGTTATTCATTCGGGTATATAGTTAAGGACCAGGCGGCCAAGCAACCGACCTCTCATGAGTTCCTCCTTATCTACGAATTACCACCGATTGGTCCCGTTCAACGGAAAGTTCAGCATACTCCCAGATTCCGGCATTAGAAAACCAACGACTTATTTTGCATTTAATCGATATATTTACATTTTGTGCCTTTCTTTTGAGTGTTGAGATGCTAAAAGTTTTTAATTTGATAACCCGTTAATTGAAAAAAGAGAAAAAGAATTTTTTTATATTTCCGAAGAATTTTGTCTGGAAAACGTTCAATTAAGGCTTAATTTGTTTTAGAAAAGATATTCAACTATGCATAAGCAGTTCATTTTTAGAAATTGTGTCTTGGTGCTGGGCATACTGGCCGTCGCGGGCCTCAACGGCTGTAGCTTGCTGGGCCTCGGAGGAGGCGGAGGCGAAGGAGTCTTCGGCCAGGTGGAAGGTATCCCCGGCCGGGAAGGTTGGGTTATGGCGAATCCATACGGCATGGTGCCCATCCCTGCAGGAACCTTTCATATGGGTCAGACCGATGAAGATCCCGCTTCTACACAGATCAATTATAACAAGCAGGTAACGATCGGTAACTTTTTCATGGATGATACCGAGATCACCAATAATGAGTACAGGCAATTTGTCTACCACGTACAGGGTAAACTGGAAAACGTCCTCGGAGCTTTCCCTTACCAGATGGATGTAACACAATTTGCTGATCCTGCTGATTCTGCAATGTACTATCCCGACACTACTGTTTGGGTAAAAGACTTTTCACACCACATGGGAGATCCCATACAGGATTATTATTTCTGGCATCCTGGTTATGATAATTATCCCGTAGTGGGAGTGAGCTGGCAACAGGCGAACCTGTTCAGCGACTGGAGAACTTACTACTGGGCTGAATTCCGTAAGTATAATGGAGAGCCCGTTATGCCTAACTTCCGTCTTCCCTCCGAAGCGGAATGGGAATATGCTGCAAGGGGTGGTCGTGATATGGCCAAGTATCCCTGGGGTAATCCTTATATAAGAAACTCGCGTGGTTGTATGCTGGCCAATTTCAAGCCCGGTCGTGGAAACTTCTACGATGATGGATTTGCATACACTGCCGAGGTGGAATCATTCTTCCCTAACGATTACGGCCTTTATGATATGGCCGGAAACGTTGCAGAATGGTGCCTTGACGAATTCAATCCTGCTTCTGTACCTACCGTTTGGGACCTCAACCCGCAGTATATCGTAAATGCTGCAGATCCGTCCCATCCTGACTTCGATCAGAATTACGTTTCAAAGAAGGTAATAAGGGGCGGTAGCTGGAAAGATATTGCATATTACCTGCAGACAGGAACAAGAACGTATGAGTATAGAGATTCAGCCAGAGCCTACATCGGTTTCCGCAATGCTATGACACACCTGGGCCGGTCATCTGGATTTGAATTTTAGAAAAACTTCATATATTTAAACCTTTACTAAATCAATCAACTAAATACTGAAAAACAATGAGTGCTAAAAAAGGCGGATTCTCTGAATTAATGTTCAAGACCATTATGCCGAAGGTATATGGTATAGGAGCTTCAGTGGTAATTATTGGTGCTATGTTCAAGATTAACCACTTCCCCGGAGCGAACGAAATGCTTATTATCGGACTTTCTGTGGAAGCGGTAATATTTTTCCTCAGTTCATTCGAACCTCAGCACAAGGAGATCGACTGGACCAAGGTATATCCTGAACTGGCCGACGATTTCAGTGGAGCAAAGCCCAAGGCTAAGATCTCCAATAAACCCGGAGGCCCTCCATCACAGGAATTGGATAGTGCACTCGAGAAGGCCAAAATCGGACCGGAACTGTTTGAAAGTCTGGGAAAAGGACTAAGAAATATGGCTGATTCCGCAAGGAAGATGTCAGATCTTTCAGATGCTGCTGTTGCCACAGATGAATATGCCAAGAATGTGAATACCGCCTCGAAATCCTTGGTAGAGATGAATAAATCTTATGCAACAACCGCCACTGCCATGTCTTCCATGGCTGCAGCCACTCAAGATTCACAAGAATATCAAAAGCAAGTTCAGACTGTAACTAAGAACCTGGGCGCACTCAACGCGGTATATGAAATGGAACTTAAGGATGCCAATACACATTTGAAGGCAATGAATAAGTTCTATACCAATATGACCGAGGCTGTTGACAGTATGTCACAGGTTGGACAGAATAGTAAGCGGTTTACTGATGAGCTGAACAAGCTTACAGGTAATTTGACGGCACTTAACAACGTGTACGGTAGTATGCTGACTGCTATGAGAGGTGGCGGATCCGGCGCAAGTAGTCAAGCTAGTAGTAGTCCTAGTCAGCCCTCACACGGCGGAGGATCTCCTAGCTAATTAAATCTTTGAACTAAAAAGATAAAGAACTATGGCTGGTGGTAAAGAAACCCCAAGACAAAAGATGATCGGTATGATGTACCTCGTACTGACAGCGCTTCTCGCACTGCAGGTAAGTAACGCGGTACTTGAAAAGTTCATCTTCATTAACGGTACTCTTGTACAACTTGTACATGAGACCGCAGACAAGAACGAAAAACTCCTCGTCCAGATCGATCAAACGGCAAAGGACAAGGGAAGTACTCCTGAAAAGATGGCTGTGTTGAGCAAGGCAGAAGAAGTGAGGAAACTCACACTTGGCCTCGTGGAAAGCATGGACGTTCTCAAGGAAAAGATGATCGAAATAACTGGTGGTCGTGAAGATGGAAATCCTAATAAACTCAAAGGAGCTAAGGATTACGATAAAGTAGGTTCCATGATGCTCTACCAGGGTGCCGGTAAAAAATTAGAGGATGATCTCGATAATTATGTCAAGACACTTAACGACCTCGTCGAAGGCGATCCCAAAATCAAGGAGAAGTTCGGTGGAACTTTCCCTCTGGGTGAACTGACCAAGGATGCCAGTGAAATTGATGTATTTGCGGATGATCCCGATCAGAAGAACAAGGGATTCCTGGAGATCACTTTCATGAACACTCCTACTGCTGCAGGACTTGCTTCTGTATCTCAATTGCAGGCGGAGGTTCTCGAATATGAAGCAAGAGTATTGGATGCGATGGCAAAAGCCGTTGATGCAGCGTTTATTGACTTTAATATTATTGTTCCCATGGTGAAGCCACGATCAGAAATCGTTGCACTGGGTGATAAGTATGAAGCCGACCTGTTTATCACAGCATCTGCTGAGGGAATTGATCCGGTAATGAAAATAAATGGGAATGAAATTCCGGTAGAAATTAACCCTCAGAATAATATTAAGATGGGTAAGGTTTCTATCCCCGCAACTTCAGAAGGTGAAAAGAGCGTTACAGCTACCATTGAGATGAATGACTCAACGTTCACAGAGGTAGTAAATTACACGGTTATAAGACCTCCCATTGAGGTAAAATCAGCAGGACTAAATGCCCTGTATAGGGATTGTGCCAATCCCCTAACCATTACTGTTCCACTTCTGGGAGCTCAGTACAATCCTACATTTTCCGTAACTAATGGAAAGTCCAGGAAAGGACAGGGCCCTAATGTTCAGATCATTCCAACGAGTCGAAGGAAAGTTAGAATTAACGTAAGGAGTGGAGGATTCTCAGGAAGCCTGGAATTTGATACTAAAGGAGTACCTGCTCCATCTGTAAGGTTGCTTGCAGGAAATACTCCTGTTGGTGAATCTGTCAGTGCAGCTGCAGCGAGTAATCTCGTGGTACAGGTTCAAGCCGAAGAAAATTTTGCCAGGGAATGTCCTGACGACAGGGTATATCTGGTTCAGGAAGGTCGTGTACTGATCAGTGGATCGGCGCCACGTCCGTTCCGTGGTCCCAGGATCACAATTCCTAGATCAGCATTATCTCCCGGTAAAATTATTGTTGTAAGGTTGGATAAAGTAGCGAGAAGAAGGTATGACGGTAGTTTGGAACCTGTTCCATCTGCACAGTTGCCTTCCTATTCAGTAAGTTTAAGATAAAATGATTCGATCAACTAGATTTTTAGTGTCTTTAGCATTTGCCCTGCTTTTTCTGGGTACGGATGCATTCGCCCAATGGAATATTGAGGAGGAAGAGCAGCTGTACCGCATCAGGGTATGGAGAAGGGTAGATCTCAGGGAGAAACAAAATAAGGGTTTCTATTCCCAGGGAAGAGAATTTACCAAATTCATCACGGATGCCATTAACTCAGGAGCTCTAACTACCATTTATTCTGATGATTTATTAACGGATGAAATTGGGGTTGACGGCTTTAATAAGAACCGATTAAAAACGGGTGCCCTCCAATCCTCAGTTTGGGATGCGCTTGCAGTTTATGCCTTTAATGAAATAGTTGAGTATAATGGAAAGTTCTTCTCTTCAAACCAGGATCCTAATTCTGGTATTCCCCCTGATGATCCTGTAAACGGTGCTATCTACTGGTCAGAAATGCCGGCAGACCAAATGCAAGCTCAGTACTTTGAGGGTTATGAGTTTGGGATTATCGAGATCATTGAAGATATAATCTTTGATAAAAGGAGATCTCGTCTCTACTTTGACATAGAGGCAATCAAACTGGTAATTCCTGAGGATATTGGACTGCAGGCAAATCTTGCAGGAGAGACTCCAATGGGCATTATCATGTATGATGAATTAGAGCCCGTTCTGCGTGCAGATCCTAATGCCAAGTGGATTAACCGTTACAATCCTAAGGAATGGAAGAACTTTGCAGATGCCTTGTTATTGAGGACATTCTCAGGTACGATCAAGAAGTACGAAAATCCTGATAATATGTCGATCGCAGAAATGTTTGCGGGTCAACATTGGGATGCCGTAGAGGAGATCTACCGATACGAGATGTTCCTGATGGAGAAGGAGCATAACCTTTGGGAATACTAAAAATTTATTGTTGATATAAATGAAACCCTGGAGTCCTACTCCGGGGTTTTTTTATTGAAGTGTTTTTTGACCAGCTGGGCAGCTTTCGTTCCGATGATTTCACCCAGTTCCTCTTCACCGGCTTTAGCCACTTTCGAAACACTTTTGAATTTCTTCAAAAGCAAGTCCGCCTTCTTTTTGCCAATACCCCGGATATCTTCCAGTTCGGTCTTGAATGTGCTTTTACTTCTTTTCTGCCGGTGAAAGTTAATGGCAAAGCGGTGGGCCTCATCGCGTAGCCGCTGAATTAGCTTAAGGGAAGAGGACCGCTTACTGATATGTAATGGAAAGCTGTCTCCGGGGAAATAGATCTCCTCAAGCCGTTTGGCGATACCGATAATAGGTACTTTTCCATAGATTTCAAGGTCATCCAGTGCTTCCTTCGCTTTTGACAACTGGCCCTTTCCGCCGTCAATGATAATCAATTTAGGTAGGGGATCTTCATCAGCCAGCACCCTCGAATATCTCCTGAATACGATTTCCTTCATGGAGGCGAAGTCATCCGGGCCCGTAACGGTCCTTATATTGAATTTCCGGTAGTCTTTCTTACTGGGTTTCCCATCCTTAAAGCACACCATAGATGCCACAGGATCTGTTCCCTGGAAATTAGAATTGTCAAAACATTCTATGTGATCGGGATATTCCTTTAGTTGGAGGTCTTGCTGTAACTGTATAAGGGCCCTGCTTTTCTTCGGTTCCTCGCGCAGGATCTTTTCCTTCTTGTACTCCAAAGCATTTTTAAGGCTCAGGTCTACCAGTTTCTTCTTGTCGCCGATCTTGGGTACCTGGTTTTCCCAGTCGTCGGGCAACAGAATGAGGTCCTTATTGGAGAGGATCAACTTGTTGGAGCTCTTGGCCTGTTCCCTGAAATGGATGAGCAGGTTGAGCATCAGTTCCTCGTCGCTTTCCTCCAGCCGCTTTTTAACCTCCATGTTACGGGTTAATACAATCGCACCACTGGAGATCTGCATAAAATTGAGGTAAGCCCTGGATTCATCGCTGACGATTGTGATGATATCAATATTGGAAAGCTTTGGATTGACCACCGTGGCCCGGGCGTGAAATTTTTCCAGTAGTTCGAGCTTGTCCTTATATTTCTGTGCGAGTTCGAAAGCCATTCCTTCCGCATGTTTGTTCATCTGGCTTTTGAAGTGCTGCTTTACAATGCTGAGGTTACCCTTCAGAATGCTGCGCGCATGTTCGATCTCTTCATTATAATCAGACTCCTCTTGTAGCCCTTCGCAGGGCCCCAGGCAGTTGCCAATATGGTATTCCAGGCAAACTTTGAATTTGCCGGCCTTGATGTTCTCTTCCGACAGGTTAAAATTACAGGTCCTGATCGTGTAGAGTTTTCGAATAAGATCGAGAACGCTCTTCATCG
>JAHEKQ010000015.1:8073-51004 GCA_024638265.1 Flammeovirgaceae bacterium | reverse complement strand
GATACAGTGGACCAGGATGAATTGCTCATTAAGCTATTTGATGAGGTTGAGTACATATGGCCCAAGATGGGATATCCTCCACTGGTTACTCCTTATTCTCAGTATGTCAAGAATGTGGCCCTGATGAACGTGATGCAAATGATGAAGGGCAAGGAGAGATGGTCTATGATCGACGACAATACCTGGGATATGATGTTGGGTAATGCAGGCGAGGTACCAGGCGATGTAGCCCCGGAATTGAAGAAACTGGCCTCTGAGCAGGGCAGGGAATTTTTTGATGGTAATCCACAAGATAATTTCCCGGATGTTCTTGATGACGTGCGAAAGGAAATGACAGAGCTGGGTTGGGAAACCGGGCAGGATGACGAGGAACTATTTGAATATGCGATGCACCCCGAGCAATACAAAGCGTATAAATCAGGGGAAGCTAAGTTGAAATTCGAAGCCGATCTTGCTGAAAGGAAAGCGGCTGAAGATAAATCCGAACAACCAGCAGAAGCTCAATCTATAACTCCGGCACCGAGCTCCATGACCGTCAGTATTGACGGCAAGTCTTATGAAGTGAATATCAGCTATAATAATGGAGGAGGGAAGCCTGATTCCAATCCTCCTGAAAATAAGTCTTCAGAGAATTCCAATGGAAGCCCGGCAAAAGGGGAGATCATCGCACCTATTGAAGGAAATTTTATGCTGACCAAGGATAATTCTGAGGTCGGATTGAAAGTGGGTGATGTAATTAGCAAAGGTGATTTAATTGGCTATATCGAATCCATGAAAGTATATAATGCCATCCAGGCAGATAAAGGAGGGAAAGTAGTTGAAATTTGTGTCTCCAGCGGGTCATCGGTCGAGGAAGACGAAGTACTGGTGAAGCTGGGATAGTGCATGGATTTTCTTGAAAAGCTTTACGAAATGACCGCTGTCAGTAGTTTTATTGGCAGCCCGGGATCGTTAATAATGATCCTCGTAGGGATCATTCTCTTATATCTCGGCATAAAAAAGGAGTATGAACCACTCCTCCTCATCCCAATTGGTTTCGGGGTCCTTCTGGCTAATTCGCTGGGCGGGAACCTGGCGGTAGCCACTCCTGAACAAGTCGATCACCTGGGGCTACTCGAAATTGCCAAAGATCATGGGATCATCAGTTTTCTGTATTATTCCCTGATAAAGACCGGATTACTTCCACCATTGATTTTCATGGGAGTTGGAGCATTGACCGATTTTGGTCCCATGCTGAGAAACCTTCGCCTGGCCTTTTTTGGTGCAGCCGCCCAAATTGGAATTTTCACCGTCCTTATTTTTGCCATACTGGTCGGATTCACACCGCAAAACGCGGCTGCTCTGGGAATTATCGGCGGTGCTGACGGACCGACCGCCATATATACAGCCATCATGCTGGCTGATCCGGAATTACTCGGCCCCATAGCTGTTGCAGCATATTCCTACATGGCACTTGTCCCGGTAATAATTCCCTTCGTGGTAAGATTGACTATGAAGAAGAACGAACTGCTCATCAATATGAAAGAGCAGGATAGACTATATCCTTCAAAGACCCCGATCAAAAACCTTAAAACCGTTAAGATTATTTTTCCTCTTGTGATCGCTTCGATTGTAGCCGTAGTGGTACCCTCAGCCATGCCACTGATAGGAATGCTTGTGTTTGGGAATCTCGTTAAGGAAATCGGGTCCAGCGTTGAGCGTCTGAAAGAGGCAGCCCGTGGGGGTATCATGAATACAGCCACCATATTTCTGGGTTTGAGTGTAGGTGCTACCATGTCAGCAGAATCTTTTCTCAACCTGCAGACTCTGTTAATACTGGTAGGCGGTTTTATCGCATTCTCCATTTCAATAGCCGGCGGGATCTATGCCGTGAAAGTTTATAACCTGTTCAATAAAAAGAAGATCAACCCACTTATTGGAGCCACGGGCTTGAGTGCCGTGCCGATGGCCGCCCGGGTGGCGAATAATGTAAGCCTGAAACACGATCCCCAGAACCATATTTTATATTATGCCATGGCCAGTAATATCTCCGGGGTTATAGGTAGTGCAGTTGCAGCGGGGGTATTGATTTCGATATTGAGCTAACACCTTTATCCTCTTGAGGGTACCCTGTCATTCGAATTTCTGGTATATCCTGCCCTACATACTCTCCGAATCCAACGCGTACTCCACCAGTTGATCAAATGTCAATTCTCTTCCCTGATTTATCAGTTGCTCTGATTTTTCTTTTCCGATCTCCTCTATCCTTTGAACAATTGTATCTTTTTGCAACGTAATCCAAAAAGGCAGGCTCATAGGCGACATACCGATTTCCTCGAATTTTTTTAATGTCCCTCCCCATATTTTGATAGATTTCTCTGTTCTTCCCTGGCCCGAAAGCGCCATTGATACTCCCTGCAATTCTATACACGCCTGAAATTGATTGCCGAAATCGATGCAAACCCGACACGAGCTTTGGTATCTTTTTTCCGCTTCATCATATTGTTTTCTTACCAGGGGAACATCAGCATAAATGTGTGAATAAATAATTATATCCCAGGGGGATTGGTTCTTTTTCGCAAGCTCAAACCCAGTATTGATCAGGGGTTCCGCGTCGTCCACATTAAATTGGTACAAATAATAGCAGGCATTATACATACCTACTCTCGTATCCATAAATGTATCCTGGAGTTTGCCTGAAATCTGCAGTGCTATATCCAACCCAATTTTAGCAAGTGTAAATTCACCAGTCCAAAGATATATGAGGACACTGTTTAGTGCAGAATCTGCTTTCTCAATATTATCTTCCAGTGACTCAAAAATTTCCATCCCCTCCTTAACATAATCCAAAGCTAGATCAACCTTATCACTTCTGGCTAGCATCAATCCAAGAGTACAAAGTGATTTGGCCTTAATAGAATCCTTATGTTTATAGTCCCCAATAACAGGTAGCATGTATTCAAAAGCTACATGTGCAAGATCTCTTTCCATCCAATACCAAAGAAAATTTGCTCCCAGGACCATGGTTCTCTCTACATCCCCGTTTAAATGGTTAAGGATACCAATTATATTCGCCTCGTCTAAGCTTAGTCGTTGACGCCAATACTGATTTCTCTCTAACTTCTCATAGTATGATTTTGTACCCAATTCACAGAAATAGACAAACATCCTTTCTGCGGCAGCGGAATGGTCCTCACCAATTTTTCTAGCCCCGTACTGTTTCATAAGCTCAAGCAAGCGGTACCTAATCGTACTCCCTTCACTATGGACAGGGATTAGCAAAGACTTATTGACCAACTGACTCATAAGGTCAAGTACATCTGACTCTTCAAGAGGTTCGAACCCACAGATCTTTTCTGCTTCCTCTAACCCAAAGTCTCCGTTAAAGATTGACAACCGGTTAAACAGCACCTGCTCCTCCTCAGATAGCAGCTGATGACTCCAATCAATGGTAGCTTCTATGGTCTTATGCCTGCTATCCAGTGAACGGTCATTGGTTTTCAGAATGCTGAATTGTTTGTCAAGTCTTTCCAGTAATGTTTTCGTATCCATAAGGTTTATCCTGGAAGCGGCTAACTCCAGAGCCAGTGGAATACCGTCAAGTTTTCTGCAAATCCCGATAATAACATCACCATTCTCTTTGTTGAGGACAAAATCATTTCTTATCTCCTTGGCTCTTGATGTAAATAGCTGTACAGCTTCCGATTGGAAATCACCTGAACCTTCACTGGATACAGAGAGTGTAGGCACTAAATAAGGCTGTTCATTCTGAATATTCAAAACTTCCCTGCTGGTAGCGACTAACTTAGCACTCGTTGCAGACTTTGATAAATAATCTAACAGATCGGCACACCTGTCAATGAGGTGTTCGCAATTGTCAATGATCACAAGGCACGATTTGTTAGAAATCATCTTGGATATCGATTCTTGCCTAGGTACTCCAGCCTCTTCAGGAACACGAAGAATATCAGCAATAATACCTACCACGAGGTTTTCATTGGTCGTCGATGACAAATCGACAAAATAAACTCCATCTCTAAAATCAGACAAGTACCTTCTTGCAAGTTCAGTTGCTAACCTCGTTTTTCCTGAACCACCTGGCCCATATAAAGTGACGAGATTACTTTTAACAAAAAGGCTCCTTATCTCATCAATTTCTCTATCTCTTCCTATGAAGGAACTATTGACTATGGGAAGATTATTGAATATCCCACTTTCTACAGGAACAGCCTTTTGCTTTAATTCTTCAGCATCAGGTTGGTAAAGACTCTTGTGCGAGACCGCAAATATTTCAACAGGTTCTGCAATGTTCTTGAGCAAATATTCACCGAGCTTCTCTGTCCGGATTGCATTATTATTGGCGAGCATCGCATTGGCGAGCCCTGATAATAGGATGCTATTCCCCGAACCTATGGATTCAATCCTCGCGGCCACATTCACCGGATCACCAAAGATATCATCGTCTTCAAATGTAACTTCGCCATGGTTAATACCAATCTTGACCTCAAAACCTTCCGATTCTATAATAATTTTAATCCCGCACTCAACTGCCGCCGAGACCGAGTCGAAACTCACAATCATTCCATCCCCGAGTTCTTTTATCAAAGTTCCCCGTTGATCCGAAACAGCCGCTACATGAATCTGTCTGTTTTTCTGAAGAATAGCCATCGCCTTTTCCTCATCGGTGTTCATGACTGAGGAATATCCTACTATATCAGTGAACATAATGGCTGCAGAACGCTTCATGGAGATCGATTATACTTTAATTTAAGCGAAATGGATGAGATGACCTATTTTGAGGTCCAAGGTTCATGGGATCACGACTGTCTCCGGCCAGCTCCCTGTTATATTCATACAATTCTTCTTAAGACTATTAAATGGGGAACACATACCCACCCCATTCCCTAGTTCAATTTACTCAGATTTACCCACATCAATCCGCTACATCGCTTTATGCAAATGGGTACTTTCACCTATAAAATCCCGCAAATACCAGCCACCAAGGCCCAATAATCACTCCCTAAGATTAGTACAAAACCCCTATATCTCCCCACTAGCCGTATTTGACCGATAATTCCCTTTCAGAGTAGTATTTTAGTACTTCAATAAAAAAATAAACCCATGCAACCAATCACAGGGGGCTTGCATCTGTAAAGTGAACGGGATTTGAAAGAAATGCTAAACATACACCGCAAGAGTGATGATGAGCTTATCAGAGGTTGTGTCAAGCGACAAGCAAAGTCGCAGCGCGATTTATATGACAGGTTTTCCCCCTTGATGTATAGTGTTTGTATGCGTTATCTGAAAGATCCCGAAAAAGCAGAAGAAGTAATGGTTACAGGATTTACCAAAGTGTTCGATAAAGTAGACCAGTTCAAATTCGAAGGAAGTTTCGAAGGATGGGTGCGAAGGATCATGGTGAATGAATCCCTGACCTATATCCGGAGGAATAAGTTCATGGATCTTGAAGTGGATATCGAAGTAGCAGACAGGGAGCCAGACTTGAACCATTTGGAAAACCACCTGGAAGCAGAAGACCTGATGAATATGATTCAGTCACTTCCTGTGGGATACCGAACGGTATTTAATATGTATGCCATCGAGGGCTATTCACATAAGGAAATAGCTAAAGAATTGGGAGTTTCAGAAAACACTTCCAAGTCACAACTCAGCAGGGCAAGAGCTATTTTAAAGCAACACTTGCTGAAAACAGAGAATTATTTGAATCAAAATATTCAAGGGTCATGAGGGAGCGCGAAGTAGATAATTTATTCAGAAAGAAACTTGAATCACATGGGACACCAGTCCCGGAATCAGCCTGGGCAAAGGTCGAAGGCAATATCCAGTCGGATAAAGTTACCTGGAGATTCTATGTCGGAATTGCAGCAAGTATTTTACTTATTGCCCTGATCTTATTTATCATTTTCCTCCCCGATACAAAAGCCCCGGAAATGACGGCTGAAGAAACCGGGGAAAATCAGAATACTGAACAACCACAAAGCAAAGATATTCAAACACTTGCTGAGGTTGATAAAGCTACTCAAACCGGGATAGAAGAGGAGAGGGTGCCTCAATCAGAGGAAACTGAGCAAACTAGGCAAAAGACAGGAAGCACTCAGAAAAAGGAAAGTACTCCTACAGTAAGCACCCCGGTACTAGCTGACAATATACAAGCTGCCAATGAAGGAACGCCCAAAGAATCAGTTAACCAGGAACAGGCAATGGACCTCACTAAACTCAATGCCATAGCGGGAGTGCAGACTAATCCTGGGATTTCTCCCGTAGCATTCAATGCCAACCCTATTAAGTTGGAACAACCCACTTTTGAAAAAGAGGAGTCTGAGCGGGGGATCAACCTGCAAAAGGTGATCGAACTGGCAAAGGATTTCAAGAATGATAACAAAGGGTGGAGTGCTCTAAGGGAAGCAAAAAATGACCTGCTGACATTTGGCCGAAAGAAAAATGAAGTGAAACCAGAAGATATAGAGGATTGATGAAAAGGATTGAAAAAATACTTTTAGTGATAATTCTGACGGTGTTCATCTGGCCGGTCACTGCCCTTGCCCAGGATGCAGATTCGGATGACATTGAACAGGAAAACGAAGAACGTGATGACGAGGAGCGGGAAAGGTCTAAGAGAAATCGAAGTAAGAATATGGTAAACTTCGAATTCGGGTTAACCAATTACCTGACAGCCGATGGGAAGTTTCCCGATGCTACCAATGAGATATATACCCTTAAACCGTTTAACAGTGTTTCAGTTGGATTAACTGCCTTAAATGAAACGCGAATTCTGGGCCCTTTGCACCTGCAGTGGGGAGGAAATGTAACCACGTATGTGGTAAAATTCCAGGACCCTCGTGCGAGGATGATCAAAGGTGTAGATGGAGTGGAGTTTTCATTCGATTCGAACGGGTATCAGAGCTATAAAAAGAGTAAGCTCAAGACTACCTACCTCAATGCCATGATCATTCCGATGATTCATACAGACCCACGAAGTTCTGATGGGGGTTTCCGTTTCGGAGCCGGTGTTTATGGAGGATACAGGATTGGTAGCAGGACCAAAGTGGTCTTTAATGATGGTAGGAACCAGAAAGACAAAAATCGATCTGACTTCTATATCAATAACCTGAAGTATGGTGTCCGGGCACAAATTGGCTGGAAGAGCACCGACCTCTTCTTCACCTATGACATGTCGACCTTATACCAGGAGAACCGGGGCCCTGAACTCACCCCTTTTGGATTCGGAATAATATTTTAAAAAGCATTAAACAAAAAACTCGAAAATAATGAAACGACTATTTACCCTATTTCTGATAAGCGGAATAATCTTAACAGGATTCCAGGCGACAGCCCAGGACGATGAAGACAAAAAGCGACGAAGGTCAAGTCACACCATCAATGATTTTAAGATTGATCTGGGTATGAATAATTATGTCACTGACGGACAGTTTCCCGATCAGACCGGGGAACTCTATACCATCAAACCCTTTGGTTCGTGGTACGTGGCATTGGGCTCCATCAACAGCACCAAGGTGCTTGGACCGCTCTGGCTGGACTGGGGAGGAGATATCTCCTGGTACAATTTTAAATTCCAGGACCCGGGGGTTTTGGTATTGCGTGATCCAGGCCAGATTTCCTTTGTTCAAAATCCAGACAGTGAAGTTGCTCCCGAGAAAAGTAAGCTGGTGGTTTCCTACATCAATGCCAGTATGGTGCCCATGTTCCGGTTTGGTCACCGAAAAAACAGTTTCCGAATCGGAGCGGGAGTTTATGGTGGATACCGATTGGGTAGCTATACTAAAGTGAAATACAACAAAAACAATCAAAGCTTTAAGGATAAGGATCGGGGAAACTACTTTGTGGAAAACCTCAGGTATGGCGTGAGGTTCCGGTTGGGATTCAGGGACGTGGACCTGTTTGCCAACTACGACCTGAACAACCTGTTCGTCGCCGGCCGAGGTCCTGAATTGAATGCCTTTAGCGTTGGAGTCTCCATTTTTGATTTCGACTAGGGAATATAAGGTTGATAAATCTTAGCCCCGATGTGAGTCGGGGCTTTTTTATTACCCAACCCTCCCGAAACCTAACCCGCAACCTCCAACCCATCAACCCATCAACCCATCCACCCATCAACCCTCTCCCAAGTCGTACCTTTTCGCTATTTTCACATTATGCCAGTAATGAGGATGATGTTAGGTTTTTTACTGCTACTCTGGGCCTTTAATGGAATGGCGCAATTGGCAGAAGACGAGGTAATGATCTGGGGAATCTACCTCGACCTCCAGGATCCCCAGGCACGCCGGGCAGCCTCAATACTTTCTCAAGCGGGATATTCAGTTCAAATCGATAGCCTGGCAGACCCGCCTCACCTGGTCTTTGCACCCGGAACCCCGGGGGCAATAGGCAAGATTCTCCGTAAGAAGAAGAAAGACGGTATCCGCGCTATGGCTTACACTTTTTCAGATGATTGTGGGGAAAACCTCCTGGTACAGGACTCCCTGGTCAGGTACAAGTATATCAGGAACAACTTCATCAATCAATTTGCTATTCAACGTTATGAGAGCGTTTCAGATCAGGTAGAGGACTACGGACGGGATTATATGGATGGGTATTTAAGGGAGCAAAATCGGCTCTTCAGGAAATATCTGAAGGGCAAAACGGGATTACGGGGTTTGGAAGATATGAGCTGGGCCCTTTTGGGAATTCCCATGGATGAACGTTGGCAGTCGGACGAGCTGAGTTTTGATTTCATCAAGAAGAAGAAAAAGCTACTGACCATACGGTTTGATACCATCACCGGTAAAAAGGCCGATCGGTTTATTGCCCTGCAACGAAAGGAATGTGTACCCTTTGACCGAAGGACCACATTCAAAAAGCTTACGGGTACTGTTGAATGGATTAATCCCTTATTCTATATTCCACGGCCTGAAAACTACATTTCGAGAACCTATCAGCTGAATTTTGCCAAGAACAGTGCGGACTATTCGACGCAGAGTATTCAACCTATTATTGATCTGCTCAGGAGGGATAGTTTATCAATAATGAAGGCCAGGGTAGAGGGTTATGCTTCTATTGAAGGATCTTTCGAGAACAACAGGAAATTGCAGGAACGACGTGCTTCCATTTTACTGGATGTGTTGGAAAAATATAATGATGAGAAAATCATCATGGACACTATAATCACCACAGAAAATTGGGAATTATTTCGTGAGCAGTTGCAGGACTCACCTCATGGTTGGCTTGACAGCCTTAGTGAAGATGAGATCAAAGGGGAATTAGAGAAGGATTCATTGCAGATTCGTCTGGAACCTCTTTTAGCAGCCCAGCGCAAGGCAAAATTGACCATCCTGCTTTCAAAGAGGCTTTCAAATTCAGAGAAAGTCACCTTTGCTTTCCGGGATATTCGCCATGCGATCTGGATAGAATTAAATAAACAGAGGGCGGGCTTTGATGCCAGGCCCAGGGTTCACGGAATACTAAATTACCTCGATGGTTTGGTCGAAAGGGGCATCTTTACCAGGGAAGAGATTAATCGAGATATCCCAAAGTCGGAATATTTGACTTGGGTCCAGTTCTACAAGGCCAGGGAGGATTATCATAATGGGAAATTCAGCCAGGTGTTTCCCATAGAATCAGTTATACGAGATGCACATTCATTGTTTAAAAATATGTATGAAGCGCACAGTAGACGTGAACCATGGTATGCGGGTATGGCCTTGAATAAGGATGTTATTACACGTATGGTAGACGTTCATGACTTGACCTTTACCTTGGTGAAAGAAGGCAGGTTGCCCATAAGTATGCTTGAACTATTTCATTATCCTGATATCCCCCTTTATTATCCCTTGACCTTGCATCACCTTTACATGCTGGAAAAATGGAAGGAAGAGGGAGCCGGCCAAACGGCATCTTTACAGGGTCTGCCTTTCTTGGACCACTACCCGCGATATTATCTATTACTCAAAAAGATTGTTTTGGAATCTGATGAGGATATCCTGAGATATGTATACCGGTCCGACCAGATCCTGGCGTTTGATCTGTTTCAATTCCTGTCGGTGAATGTGAACGGATGGGAAGTGCAATCAGGCACTTATTATGATCCCGATGTAGACCGCGAGGTAATGATGCGGCAAATGACCAGGTTAAACTCACTCTCAAGCCGGCTTTGTGCTAATCAACTCGACCAGATAAATCTCGATTTCAATCTGAAGACTTTGCACCACTTCCAGAATATCGGGTACCTGGAGGGTAAGTATAATGCCCAGTTTGTACGGTCCTTCAATCACCTCAAGAATTATTTCAATACTGTGGCTTTGGAAATGGAAGATGAATATCTGCTAAAAGTGGCAAACCAGTTTGTGTTACTGAACAAGCTATACCTTTCTCGTGACGGATCCAATGCCGCCTACCAACTCCTGAACCGTGTGGCCAGGGAACGTGAGCCAACCAGTGAGTTATTGGAATTATACCTCCGACTGGCCTATTACCACGATCCCCAATTCATTTCCCTTGTTCGCCAATACAAAGGATCAGAATGGTGTGACCTCTTCACGGGTAAATATGGAATGATCCCTTATGGCTCGCTGGAGAAGGAGTATTGTAAGTGTGATTAGCGATTAACTAACAACTAACGGTGCAGTGAGATAATAATATTGATTCCTACCCCCGGTATCCGGTATCCGGTATCCGGTATCCGGTATCCGGTCTACGGTATCCGGTCTACGGCCGCTCTACAATATCATGCCCAAATGGCACCAGCGCTAAGGCTGCCAATTTGATATGTTGGCGGGCAAAAGGGATGCCAATAATGGTGATGAAGCAGAAAAACGCGAGGACCAAGTGTACGATGGCCAGCTCGATACCTGCGACCAGGATCCATATAATATTCATGATAAGATAGAGACAACCGGAAGCCCTCTCTCCGGCGACCACGGTCTTTCCAAAAGGAAATAGTGCCAGGGTTGAAAGCTTCAAGGTCTGAATACCAAAGGGGATCCCGATAATGGTTATAATCAGTACCAAAGATCCAAACAGGTATATAAGGAAAATGAGAAATCCCCCCAGGATAAACCACAACAGGTTGCCGATAGTGTTCATAAATTCAAGCTTGGTTGATTGATTTATTCTTGGTTTACGGGAAGCAACAAAAGAAGTTATCTTGAGCGATTGTTCAAGATTTTCAATTCAACAATTGAACGATCGTTCAATATTGAACAAATGTTCAATCTGGGACATAAAAAAAATTGAACAAACGTTCAATTAACATCTATCATCTACCATCTCCTCGTCCCCCCGTCCCCTTATCCCCTCTCACTAATCTGAATTATTAATTCTATCTAGAGAAGTACCACAGATCTTACAATAGTCAGCATTCTTATCATGATCGCGATTATTGCAGCCAGGGCAGTAGACTTCAGTGTGCTTCACTTTATACTTGGCCTTGGTCATTTCAGAGGTAACAATTCCCGTGGGCACAGCTATGATTCCATAACCGAGGATCATGATGCCACTGGCAACGAATTGACCGAGAACGGTCTGCGGGGCAATGTCCCCGTAACCAACGGTAGTCAGTGTGACAATGGCCCAGTAGATACTCCTGGGAATACTGGTGAATCCATTATCTCCTCCTTCAATGAGGTACATTAGAGAACCCATGACTACCACGAGAATAAATACTCCTCCAATGAAGACCGTAATCTTAGCACGGCTCGACCGCAACGCTTCCATGAGCTGACTGGCTTCCCCCAGGAACCGAACCAGTTTTAGAATCCTGAAAATCCTCAATAGCCTGATACTTCGGATGACAAGTAGCATTTGAGCACCGGAAAAGACCAAACTAAGGTACGTGGGTAGAATTGAGAGTAAATCGACAAGCCCGAAAAAACTCCGGGCATATTTCGTTGGTTTTCTTGCAACGATTAGCCGGGCAGCATACTCAAAGGTAAAGAGGATGGTAAAAAACCATTCAGCAATGTGCAGGTAAAGCCCATATTCTTCCGCAATGGGTACCACACTTTCCAGCATTACTGCTACAACACTTAAGACAATAGCCAGGAGCAATAAAACGTCAAACAATCGGCCCGAAAATGTATCGACGCCAAAGATCACATTGCCAAGATCCTCGCGCCATTTGGCTAACGGTTTATCTTCCATCAGGTAAAAGTGTCAAATGATTTTTTTCTAGCTTGAAAATATCCTCTTCTCTGGTCATTAAGATACGGAATTCTCCATTGGCATACATTTGTGCCTGGTCATCGTAGTGCGGACTTAGGAAATGTCCGCTTTGACCCGTGGGAAGAATTCCGTTTGCCCCTGCCACATTTCCCATGTCAATCACCCGTCTCATAGCAGCCCCGGCCCGGGCATCCAGCCTTGGACCATGGGTCAAGGCCATCATACTGTTATTCACCGTTTCCACACCGCCGTCCACTTCAAAAGGACCTACGTTAAAGTATGGAGCCAGCAGGTCGACCGATCCAAGAATATGAGGATGGGTGAGCTTGTGAATCTTTTTCCATTGCCATTGATCCATATTATCCCCGAGATTTTCACTAAGCTTTTCATATGCATGACTAATGGCCTCTGATAAAATATCCGAACGTTTTTCAATTTTTTCAGTCTTAGTATTGTCCCACCAGGGATTCGACGATTCCCGGAGGAAGCGAAGATGACTCCTTTTAAACACCGCGAGCTGCGACATCATATCCAGCTTCTTCCTTCCCAGCTCGTCTGCCATGGAGTGGTGGTATATTTCTGAAAGCAGCGTATAATATACCGTAGACGCCAGGGAGTTTCTATCCTGTGTTCCGTTCCAGTCATTTAAGAGTGCCAGCATATCCGTCTCTTCACCGGTTAGTTGAACGTTCCGGTATATGTCAAGTATCAATTTCGCGACCTCCGCAGATTTAGAAGAAGTGGAATGGAGTTGGAAATCCCGAAGTTCCTCAAAGCTGAACTTATCTTTTGAATCCAGGAATGTACGAATCTCAATGGCCCGGTCTTCCGGCATGTAATAACCCGCATGAAAAATTCCCCTCGTGGTATCGGGTTGGTTGTTCGCGGAATAAACATAATTCCAGGGCGTATTAACCGCCTTGGGATTATAACTATTGTCATAATACCCCTGGGGACTATGTGAATTGGCATTCAAAAACACCTTTGAATTTGAAATCCCATCACGTTTGTTGAGCATAGCCGCCGCAAACCAACCGTAATTCCCCTCAGTATCAGCAGCCATAATATTTAAACCGGGGGCCTTCACGAGGCTGGCAGCCTCCCCAATTTCATATACATTCTTTGCTGCTGACAGATTATATGTTGCATTGAGCAGTGGACTGGGACTCTGAAGAAAGGTCCAATGGGCAGCTACTGGTTGTTTGACTGTAGAGGGGAATGCTTCAAGGCTGTTGTTGATGATTGGACCCCATGGTGTTTCAGCTATAGCAAATATTACCTTGTCATTGTCCTTGACTGTAATAGTATCATAACGGGATTCAGATTCAACCCAGACGCTGTCGATCAAGACCCTTGTGGAATCGTCCGGATGGGTTTCCATTACATAAAAATCAGCGTCATCGTTTTCAAACATCGTCATTCCCCATGCTGTATTGGGAGTATGACCAAGGATGGCGAACGGAAATCCCGCTGCAAAATGACCATAAAGGCTCATTCCGGGGTATTCCAGGTGTGCTTCAAACCATACGGCCGGCTGACTGTAGCCAATATGTGTATCGTTGGTCAGGATGGGATAATCAGAATCGGTTTTTTCGGGGCCAACTATCCAACTGTTACTCCCGTGAAATAAGGGTATTGGGATCTGGTCAAAAACATCATGCATCTCTTCGCTAATCAATGCCAATGATTCCTCCTGTGGAAATACGCCCAGGTATTCCGATTCATTGCGGGAATCTATTGAGAAGCTGTAGAGATAGTCTTTCCCGTATTTTGTCTCGATATAAGTAAGTAGTGGGTCGGTTCGGAAGCCCTCTGCAAAACCCAGAGCGAGGTAGCCTGCCGTATAATAAATGTCCTTTCGTTCAAATGGCCTCAAGGGTATTCCCATCAGGACGAATTCAATAGGTTTATCATTCTCGGAAATAAAAGCATTAATCCCCCTTGTATAAGCATCAGCCGATCGGGCAATGGCATTGTCCTCATTGAAATCTATAGCTTCAGATTGATCTGCAATCTTTTCCATTCCCAGGGTTCTGAAGAATTTATCGACCCTGATGAACTCCGACCCTGCAATTTCTGATAAGCTGCCTGTGGCAACGCGCCTGATCATTTCCATTTGGAAGAGACGCTCCTTAGCATGCACATAGCCAAGGGCATAGTATGCATCTTCCTCGTTTGTGGCATAAATATGGGGAACCCCGTACTGATCGTAAATTATATCAACTTCAGAATTCAAGCCTTTGAGGATCACTTCTCCGCCGTAATCCGGCTTGAAGGAATACAGGTAGAGCCCTCCTGATACAATGATCAGCACCAGCAGGATCAGTAGTCCTGCAAAAAATTTTCTCATGTTGATAATACGCTTACTTATCCAATCCCATCATAATGAAGGAGCCCCAGTAAATGGGATCCTTATACTCATTACGCAATTCCTTTTTGGCTGCAACAAACGATTCCCGCTTATTCCCGGATTCCATCCATTTCTGGTAGAAATTAACCATAAGTTTCTGTGTGGCTTCATCGTCCACCTTAAACATACTCATGATCAATGTCTCAGCACCGGCCACGAGGAAAGCCCGTTGAAGTCCATATACCCCCTCACCATTGCTGATCTCGCCTAGGCCAGTTTCACAGGCACTTAAAACCACGAGATCTGTCTGGTCCAGGTTGAGGTTCATCGCTTCGTATGCGGTGAGAATCCCGCTTTCCAGGTTATAATTGAACGCTGTCTTGTCGAGCACATCTCCACCACCCGACATAATCAACCCAGTCCTTAGGAGAGGATTCTTTGCGTTTTCTGCTTCATTGAGCTCCATATCCATGGGAAGTTGCGTTGATGGAGTAAAGAAACCATGGGTGGCGATGTGAAGAATTTGTGGGCTGGCGAGTGACTTAATCTGTTCTTCGGTTGCTTCGTCCTTGGTATAATAGTCACTCTGTACACCACCGTCTGATAGCAAATTCCTAAGGGCTGAGACCTCCCGTTCCGTTCCGGGAAGCTGGGGCCATTGATTGCTGGCTGTGGAGGAAAGATAGTATTGGGGGTTTCCAAACATAAGTGCCTCAGTACTGGTATCATCCCCTTCCTGTCCCTTTCTCTGCTGTGTTAGGTACAACTCCTTGGTATTACTGACCAGGATAATATTGGAATTGTCTATTACGTATTTATCCCCTTCTGTGGGAATTGACTCCAGGTTGATCTGGTTATAGACCCCATCCGGAGAGAGATAAACAGTAGCCAGGTTCCCGATAGTGCCGACGATCGGTTTCCAGTACATATCATAGGAGTAGGGATCTCTGATCCTGAGATTTATAGCATTCCTGTGAAACTTGAAATAACGATTTTCCAGGTCGTACCCGTTATTGATCAGGATCACTTCAGGGTTTTTCTGCCGGCTGTCATTTTTGACATACATTACCGCGTAAATAATTGAATCAGTAAATACATGGTCAAAATACCTGAAACGTACCATTTCCAGGGCCACCTCATTTTCTTTTAAGGAGGTTCGGACATCTTCCCAAGTCACCCTGCTCTCTTCAAGCTCGTTACTGAAGTCTTCAGATCTTGTACTCAGATATTTTTCTAGCTGCTCCACTTTATCGTTAAGCCCAGGTAAATTGACATTATTCTCCGTCAGGGCTTCCTGGCTCATAGCCATTGCTTTCGTTAGCTCTTCTTTACTCTTTAGCCATTCTCCATAGCTTTCGATCAATTCTTCATCGCCACTACTCAAAATTCTCTGACGTATTTTGATGGAGGAGTTAAGCAACAGGGCCTTAGTCATTAGGGCATTATTGTAGACTTTACCCACAGCGTCCTTGTCTTCATCCCTGAATTTGATGGCAAGAGTATTATAGAATTCAAAGTCCGGTCTTATCCTGTTCCAGAATTTTGCTTTTTCCCTTTCACTCAAAGACTTAAAAAACTCACGAATGTAATTATCATAACTTGCAATGGCGAGTTCCATGGTTTCCTTAGACTTCCGGCTATCACCTTCCATATAGTAAACCCGGCTCAACTTTGACAATGCCTTTACGTATTCGGGGTGATCCTCATTTAAAGACCTCCTGAAAATATCCCTTGCTTTCGAGTAAAATTCCTCTGCCTTGGAATAGTTCTTCTGCTGGTAATAGACATCCCCCGCCAGGAGATTAATTCTTCCGACGTTTACATTTCTCCTGGAACCCCTACGCCCTGCGATATCGTTCCAAATAGACTCTGCCTGTGAAAGTGCTGCAATGGCTTCAATTTCCTTTCCACTGGTGATAAAGACCTTGGCCAGGTTAGTACTTACCTCAGCATAACGGGGGTTGGTGACTCCCAGTTTATTCTTGATAGTAGTCCTGGATTCTTCCATGATCTGCTCGGTTTCCTCAAATGAGTCACCATTGTAATATTTGGCTACCCCCAGCTGAGATTTTGCCAAGGCAGCGATAATATGGTCCTCTCCATAGCGCTCTTCACGAATCGAAACAGATTTCTGAATGGCATCTATCGATTTTTCATAATCGCCGATGTTCATATATAATTCGCCTACGAGTAATTGGGTGGATGCAGCATATGTAGATCTTTCGCCAAACACCTCGTTTGCAATGTTATCTGCCCTTGTGATCGTTTGTTCGGCTTCAGTATAATTTCCCTCCAGCATCAACAGTCTGCCCTTGTTGATCAGGGCATTGACTATTTTGCCGGATTCAGTTCCATAAAGACTTTCATATTCAGTGATCAACTGATCGAGAAGCTCCCCGGATTCGGCATATCGTCCGAGGAATATGTACAAGCTTGCCAATTCATCGATGGCCTCAAACTGGTTAAAGCCTTCCAAGGTTGCTGCCTCTTCCAGCATTTCCTGGGATTCTACTATAAGTTTTTCAGCATCATCGAAATACCCTTTAATTCCAAGTAGTTTTGCTTGTGTCTCATTGGCCTTTATCAGGTATATCAGGTTATACTCATCATTTTTTACCCGCTTTTTCCTGTATATCTCGAGCACATCATTAAGGTTTTTCTCGCCTAAGTCATATTCGCCCAGATCGATCTGAAGACTCGCAACCCTTTCCAGTTCCTTGGCATATTCGATATCTTCGAGATCCCTGAATTTCTTAAGGCTGACTGTAAGGGCTTCTTCCAGGGTAGACTTTGCCTTCTCAAATTCATCCCTGTAGATGTATAATCCGGCAAGGTTATTCAGGATCTCAATGTAATCCACATGCATCGGGGTGATCTCATTTCTCACAATATTGAAAAAGCTGTTCTGGTAGATTTCTTCCGCTTCATTGATTTTATTGGTATAAGCGAGATAGAAATGAGCCAGGCGGATTTTTGCCAGGTGGTATTTGGGAGCATCATCACCATACAAATCCTTCTGGATTTCAACCATATTATTCAAGTATCGTTCTCCATTGGAAAAATTCCTGTCTTTTATGGCGATACGATAAAGAAAATCCAGCACCTGGATAGTCTTTTTATGATTTGTGGGTAATGTCTGCGTGTTAGCCAGGATCGCATTGGCACTGTTTTCCAGATCTTTCGTCCGATCCCTTTCCAGCTTTGAATTGAAGTCCAGGGTTTCGAGATTTATATAGTGGAGGCTGTTCTTCTTAAAGTTCTTTTCGATTGATCTCTTATACTCAACTTTAAGGTTCCTGTACTTTGCAAACTTACGGTTAATGAGATAGTTGGTAAGGGTGGTTTCATAAATATCGGCTGCAAGAAAATGGCTTTCATTGTGCCCTTTTTTAAGAGTCGAAAGTATTTTGCTGTACCCTTCTTCCCTGTGCATACCCGTTCCCAATTCATCGGGGTCCAGCCCATTGTCAACCTTGAAATTTGCGAAGGCAAACTGGTTTTCTACGTATTCATAACTGTCTTTACCCAGCCACTTTCGTTCGGCAGCAATCCAGTCACGTGCTTTTTCATAGGCCAGGTAAGCCCCTTCAAGTTCTCCCATTTCCCCCAGCGTCCTTGCTTTTAGGGTAATCAGTTTTGCATACTGTGCAAAACGTTTTATCACTTCCTTTTCTTCTAACCTCCGTGCAATGAGTTTCCCACTTTCATCGACATAGGATTCTCTTTCTGCAGCCCTGGTTTTAAAATAATCTTCTTTATCATTTATGAAATCCATCGCTTCCCTGTAAAATCCTTTTCCCGAAAGGATAGATGCCCTGGCCAATTCAATCTCGGCATTCACGTCTTCTGAAGTGATATCATTACTGATCATAATATTCCTCGATATCTGGATTAGGCTGTCGGCTTTCCTGTAATTCCCGTATAAAAGGTAGATATAGGCAGCCTCTTTAACGTTGAGTGCGTGCTCCTCTGAGTCGAGGCCATGGAATTGCTCACTGGTGGCAATTGCCTGGTTGATGCTGATATCAAAACCTACTACTACTCCGGAGGCCCAGTAATACATGGCCTCCCGCAGGTAATAAACCGGGATGTACTTGTTGCTTTCCCCAAGTTTCGAGACTACTTTTTTCTGAAACTTTTTAAGCGACTTTATGGCTTTTGTGTAATCACCATACTCGTACTGGTTGTCGGCTTTTGAAAGGAGCTTATCGTATTTCTTCTGACCCTGTAGGTCCGTACTGATCAGTAAAGCTCCTAGTAATAGTATCCCTAAGATATTCTTCAACATAATCCTGAGGTTTTAACCAAGAAACTAAGTTACTAAATATCTACGGGGATGACCAGAAAGGAATATCTATTTCCTCAGGATTGGTAATCTGAAATCAGGTCGGATACCACTTGCAATGCGGCATCAGAAATCACCGTACCTGGACCGAAAATGTAGCTTACACCTTTTTCAAATAATTCTTTATGGTCCTGCTCGGGGATAATTCCCCCGGCAATGATCTTGATATCAGGCCTTCCTAAATTGCGCAATTCACTTGCTAATTCGGGTATCAGCGTCTTATGTCCGCCCGCAAGGGAGGAAATTCCAACGAGGTGTACATCGTTTTCCATCGCCTGCCGGGCCACTTCATCAGGGGTCTGGAAAAGCGGGCCGATATCCACATCAAATCCCATATCGGCAAAACCTGTGGCAATGACTTTGGCTCCCCGGTCATGCCCGTCCTGGCCCATTTTGGCAACCAAAATACGTGGCCTTCGCCCGTCCAGTTTTTCGAATTCCCGGGCCGCCTCAATCACTTGGCTGAAATTTTTATTTTTCATCGCAACTTTCGAATATACACCTGAAACTGATCGGGTGGGTAATGTATACCGGCCAAATTCTTTCTCCATAGCTTCTGAAACCTCCCCCAGGGTTGCTCTTTTCCTGGCCGCTTCAACAGCAAGCCCCAGCAGGTTACCCTCTCCCGACTTTGCCGCTTCGGAGATATCTAAAAGTGCTTTCTTTACCGCTTCAGCATCTCTTGATCCCTTGATCTTCTCAATTTTTTCTACCTGTTCCTTTCTCACTGCAGAGTTATCAACTTCAAGGATATCAAACGAATCCTGTTCATCGGTTTGATATTTGTTCACCCCGACAATGATTTCAGAGCCGGTGTCTATCATTGATTGTCTCTTTGCAGCCGCTTCTTCGATCCTGAGTTTAGGAAGGCCCTGTTCGACGGCCTTGGTCATACCCCCGAGCTCTTCAATCTCCCGGATCAATTCCCATGCACCATCAGCAAGTTTCATGGTCAAATACTCAACCAGGTAGCATCCCGCAAAAGGATCAATAGTTTCGGTGAGCCCGCTTACCTGTTGCAGGTATTTCTGAGTATTTCTGGCAATTCCAGCAGAGTAATCCGTCGGAAGGGCGATCGCTTCATCCAGGGAGTTGGTATGCAGCGACTGGGTATGCCCTGAGACGGCGGCCAGGGCTTCGATAGCAGTACGCGCTACATTGTTGTATGGATCTTGAGCAGTAAGGCTCCAACCCGAAGTCTGGCTGTGAGTTCGCAGCGCCAATGATTTTGGATTCTGGGGATTGAACCTGCTTACCAGTTTAGCCCATAGAATCCTTCCGGCCCTCATCTTAGCCACTTCGGTAAAAAAGTCCATACCTATTCCCCAGAAAAATGATATGCGCGGGGCAAACTTATCAATGGGAATCCCGGCATCAATCCCTGTCTTTATATACTCCAGTCCATCAGCCAGCGTGTAGGCCAACTCGATTTCGGCATTGGCTCCCGCTTCGTGCATATGGTAACCGCTCACACTGATGGAATTGAAAGAGGGCATTTTTTCAGAAGTATACCTGAATATGTCGGCAACAATCTTCATGGATTTATCCGGCGGATAAATGAAGGTATTCCTGACCATGAACTCCTTGAGAATGTCGTTTTGAATGGTACCCTTCAATTGTTCCGCAGAGACGCCGGATTCTTCAGCAGCGACAATATAAAATGCCATTATGGGGATCACGGCTCCGTTCATTGTCATTGATACGGACATCTTATCGAGGGGAATTCCCTGGAAAAGCTCTTTCATATCCTCTACCGTATCAATAGCCACACCCGCTTTTCCCACATCACCGGTGACCCTGGGATGGTCCGAGTCGTAACCCCGGTGGGTGGAGAGGTCAAAAGCTACGCTAAGGCCTTTCTGTCCGGCAGCGAGATTTCTCCGGTAAAAAGCATTGGATTCATGGGCAGTCGAAAATCCCGCATATTGCCTGATCGTCCAGGGGCGTTGAAGGTACATGCTTGGGTATGGACCCCTCAGGTAGGGTGGTTTTCCCGCAATGAAATCTTCATGTTTTAAATCTTCAAGGTCTTTTTCTGTGACTGTTACAGGTATTTCAAATGGATTTGATCCGCTCCATGTTTCTTCTGACTCCTGTACTGGGGGAATATTGATTTCTGCTAGTGGTTTCCAGCCATCCAGGGAATTCTTTAGCTCATCCCACGATTTTGTGACGATATCTGCCATGTATGACTCAAAGAAATAGCCCCCGGAAACCGGATCGGAAGTTTTTCCAATTCTAGACTCCTCTTTCAGCAGGTAGTGAACATTCCTGGCTATTCTCACTTGGTATTCCTTATCCTGCAATCCCTCAATGCTAACCGCATTACATCCTCCCAATACCGCTGCAAATGCAGAAAGCGGCTGGCTGATCATTTGTCCTTCCGGATCGTAGTCCGGTGAATGATCTGCAGGAACTATTCCATGGATAAATATATCCTCAGGCCTAAGGGAGAATCCCCTGCATATCAGGCATGAATAAACCAACCAGCGTATGGCTTTGATCTCAGCAATGGTTTTGAGGAAGTGATGACCTGTCTCAATATTGAAATGAAGTCTTTGAATAACTTGATTTGCATTGGGTTCGGACTGAAGCCTGGAATCTAATTCTACCAGAAACTGTGCAAAAGCATCTGGGTCATTTGGCAATTTGAAACCCAGGTCTGAATGATTGGTCCCCAGTTGTTTTGAGTTGTCACCTGACATGGAGTAAATCCTGGTTCCCTTTAAATCAGGCAATGCTGATATTGGTTCTGAAACAAAGAGATGGTCCGGTGCAAGACCCTTTGCCAGACCAGATAGATGTTGGACCGAAAGTCCTTCAATTTCGACCAATAATTTCTCTGAATGGTCATTTATTTCCTCTTTGAAATGGACCGAACTTATCCATGACCCGCTCCAGACGGGGTAGCCATTTCCCTTGAACTTACCGAGATGTTCCCTTGTGTAAAATGATTGAATCGCCCCGATTTTATTCGCTCCATTAATTCTGAGATCATCAGGGAGTAGGTCATTCCATTCCTTAGACGTACTTTTCGGGAATTCAGAAAAATCTAATGACTTCATTCGTGCAAAGATACTACATAAAGCGGTGAAAATAGGAGTGAAATCTCAGCCTCTTACTGCTTAAATGGGGCTCGGTTTTTGTGGATCGAAAAATCTTTGAAATTTATATTCAACTAGTTTTGATCTTCACCAATTTTTGTCAAATTTGTTTCCCCCATTTTGTATAAGCGTACAAGTTTAACCTACTTAATTGTCGTTAGTTGATGCACGTTGAAAGCGGAACCGTATGGAATGATTGTCTCGAAGTAATTAGAGAAGATATTGGTGAAAAAAGCTTTGAAACGTGGTTTAAACCCATAAAACCTGTCCGTTACGAGAACAATATTCTCACGATCCAGGTGCCAAGCCAATGGTTTTATGAGTGGTTGGAGGAACACTATATCGGAGTACTCAAAAAGGCGATTCATGAGAAATTAGGCCCCGAAGCAAAGCTTCAGTATTCCGTTATCGTTGACAGAGGTAACGCTTCGAATTCGCCGATGTCCGTCAAACTCCCGCACAGCGAGGCACGGAACAATGCGATTGATGAAATGGACAATTATGTTTCGCCTTTCAAGATCCCAGAAATCGGTATTGACCAGCGCGATTCACAACTCAATCCCAACTATATTTTCGAGAATTTTGTGGAAGGAGATTGTAACCGACTGGCTCGAAGCGCGGGCTTTGCCGTGGCGCAGAAACCCGGTATTACCTCCTTTAATCCGCTTATGTTCTATGGTGGGGTAGGGCTTGGTAAGACTCATTTGGTACAAGCCATCGGGAATGAGGTCAAAAAGAAATTCAAGAACAAGTTTGTCCTCTATGTGTCTTCCGAAAAATTCACCAGCCAGTTTATTGGTGCCCTGAAGAATAATAAGATCCAGGAGTTTCAGAATTACTATATGCAGGTGGATGTGCTCCTCATCGACGATGTGCAATTCCTCGCCAAAAAGGAAAAGACCCAGGAGATTTTCTTCCATATTTTCAACCATCTGCACCAGATGGGAAAACAGATAATTTTGACGAGTGACAGCCCTCCCAAAGACCTTAAAGGCCTCGAGGAGAGATTGCTCTCCAGGTTCAAGTGGGGATTGACGGCAGATTTGCAGTTGCCCGATTATGAAACACGGGTAGCCATCATCATGAGTAAGATGGAAAATGACGGCCTAAGTATTCCCGATGAGGTTACAGAATACCTGGCTTACTCGGTGGAAACCAATATCCGTGAGCTGGAAGGAGTGTTGATCTCCTTGATCGCCCATGCTTCTCTCAACAGGGTGGATATTGACCTGGAGTTGGCCAAACAGACCCTGAAAAATATCATTAGTGATATCGATACCGAAGTGGACATCGATTATATCCAGAAGACTGTTGCGGAATATTTTGATGTCAACGCAAGGGCTCTCAAGGATAAGATCAGGAAGAAAGAGATCGTGATGGCGCGACAGGTGGCTATGTACCTCGCAAAAATGTTTACAAGGCATTCACTTAAAGCGATTGGTATGCATTTCGGCGGCCGTGATCACAGTACGGTTATCCACTCTATTCAAGCCGTTGAGGACATGATGGATACTAATTCCGGTTTCAAGGCTTCGATCAAGGAGCTTAAGGAAAAGATCAAAATTAAGGCCACCTAAGGGCTTTTCTAACTTCCTTTTAGTTCTTTTGCATCTTGAAAGGAAGTTATGCAGTTCAAACTACTTCATAGGGATAAGAATTCGAATGCAAGGACCGGTGTAATCTCCACCAGTCACGGCGACATTTCCACACCCATTTTCATGCCTGTAGGTACTGCGGGAACTGTCAAGGCGGTTCAGCAAAGGGAACTGGTTGAGGATATCCAGGCAGAGATTATCCTGGGAAATACATATCACCTTTATTTGCGACCTGGAACCGAGATACTTAAAACCTCTGGTGGACTGCACAAGTTTATGGGTTGGGAGGGGCCCATCCTTACCGACAGCGGAGGGTACCAGGTTTATTCTTTATCGGACAACAGGAAAATTAAGGAAGAGGGAGTTGCCTTCCGCTCCCACATCGACGGTTCAAAGCATTTCTTCAGCCCGGAAAATGCTGTGGATATTCAACGAGAGATCGGGGCAGATATTATTATGGCATTCGATGAGTGCACCCCTTACCCTTGTGACTACCGCTATGCCATGGAGTCGATGAAACTTACACACCGCTGGCTTGATCGGTGCATTGAACACTTCGACAAGGGTAAAGCATTATACGGATACGATCAAACCCTGTTTCCCATTGTGCAGGGTTCGACATTTAAAGACCTCAGGAAGATTTCAGCAGAAGAGATTTCTGAGAGAAACCGTTTTGGTAATGCAATTGGGGGGCTTTCGGTAGGGGAACCTGCGGAAATGATGTATGAAATGACCGAATTGGTATGTGATCTCCTACCCTGGGATAAACCGCGGTACCTCATGGGTGTTGGTACCCCGGAAAATATATTGGAATGCATTGCACTTGGAGTGGATATGTTTGATTGTGTAATGCCAACCCGGAATGCCAGGAACGGGATGTTATTCACTTCCGAAGGCATTGTTAACATCAGGAATGAAAAATGGAAAAGTGACTTGTCGGTGATTGATGATGCTATTGGATCTGAAATCAGCGGTTTCTACACAAAAGCATACCTCAGGCACCTGATTATGAGCAAAGAAATTCTGGGTGCACAAATTGCCAGCCTTCACAACCTTACTTTTTACCTTTGGTTGGTCAGACAGGCAAGGGATAGGATTGAAAATGGAACCTTTTTTGATTGGAAGAGGCAAATGGTTGAAAAAGTTACCCGTAGACTTTAGATGAGGACCCTAGATCGCTACATATTGAAACAATTGATGATTACCTTCTTTTTCGTGGTATTCATCCTTATCCTCATTATCACCGTCATTGATATCACTGAAAAGATGGGTAAATACGTAGTAAACGGCCTTGGATTCATTGAAGTGGCAGGTTACTACCTTAGATTTATCCCTTTCATCGCTAACCTGATTACCCCAATCACAGCTTTTATTGCCACGGTTTACACCACCTCCCGTTTAGCGGGACATACGGAGATCATTGCGATGTTTAGTTCCGGGCTCAGCTTCAAGCGCATGCTGGTGCCATACCTGTTGGGTGGACTGATTATCGGGGTATTGAATTTTTACCTGACTGGCTGGGTGATTCCAAAGTCGAACAGGGCGAAACTGGATTTTGAAATAGCATACCTGGAGAAAACATTTGTCTTCTCCGAGCGGGATGTACACATCCAGGTCGGTGAAAATGACTTTATGTATATCAGGAGTTTTAACAACAATACCAATATAGGGCAGCAATTCACCCTTGAGCATATAGTCGATAATCAAGTGACCGAGAAGTTGAGTGCCAGACAGATGATTTGGGATGAAGAAAAAGAGAAATGGAGGTTGACTTCATGGAAACATTGGAAACTCGTTAACGATGTACCGATTATTGATTCCGGGATTGAAATGGATACAGCAGTAGCAATTGACCCGGCGGAATTCGGGAATGATTACAGGCGCTTCGATGGCATGACGTTACCAGAGTTAAATGAATATATTGATACACTGAAGAAAAGAGGCGCAAGCAATGTAGAGGTTTATGAAGTAGAAAAATATGTCCGCTTCACCTCCCCGTTCACCGTTCTGATACTGATGTTTATGGGAGTAATCGTAGCCTCCAAGAAATCGAGGGGGGGAACTGGTTTCAGGATAGCCCTGGGATTCTTCCTGTCATTCGTGTTCATCCTTTTCTTTGTGCTGACAAAATCTATCGCAGAGGTTGGTGGACTTAATCCCGCACTTACGGTATGGATTCCCAATGTCATATTTGGTGGAATCTCAATGGTTATGTATAAAACCATTCCAAAATGATCTTTTCGCGCGGTGTCGGGGATTCAATAAAACTCCATTTCCTGGTCCTAATTTGGGGCTTTACGGCTGTTATCGGAAGATTGATATCCATTCCCTCCATTGAAATTGTCTTTTACCGCACAGGTTTGGCCGCCATAGGTTTGTACTTGCTAATAAAGTGGATGAAAATATCACCCAGGTTAAAAGGGAAGGACTTTTGGAAAATCCTGGGAATAGGTGCGATTATAGGAGCCCATTGGATTTTCTTCTTTGCTTCCGCACGGGTCTCCACGGTATCGGTATGCCTGGCCGGAATGGCCACTACTTCTCTCTGGACCAGTATACTGGAGCCTATTTACTATCGCAGGAGGATCTACCCGCACGAGGTAATTCTGAGTCTCCTGATCATTGCGGGCCTGTATGTAATTTTTCATTTTGAATTTGAATACTGGCTCGGTTTATTGTTTGCTATAATTTCAGCTTTTCTAGCTGCTCTATTTGCTGTGTTTAACTCTTCATTTTCCAAGGAATATAATCATCATGTTATCACATTTTATGAGATGATTGGGGCATGTATACTCACAATTATCTTTATGCCGTTATACGGGAGTTTTATTTCAGATTCAGGGGTGCAGCTGGCTGCCACTAATATGGATTGGCTTTGGCTAGCCATACTTGCATTGGTATGTACAGTATATGCATACTCACACTACATTGAGCTCATGAAGCGTCTGACTCCCTTTGCAATAAATATCGTCCTCAATATGGAACCGGTTTATGGGATCATCCTGGCAGTGTTGGTATTCGGCGAGAGCGAAAAAATGGATCTGGGGTTCTATTTTGGAACATTGATTATTCTCATTTCTATTTTTATATATCCCGTATTGAACAGGAACCAGAAAAAAGATACAATTCCGGGAATGTCATGAGCAGGCTGAAAAATTCATTTGGCTGGTTCTCACTATTGGGTTTCCTCGTGGGAGGCATATTATTTCTCTTTTTTGAAAAAGGTGATATTGTGCTATGGGTAAACACAATGCATCACCCGGTACTAGATCTTTTAATGAAATACTGGACCTATCTCGGTGACGGGATCATGTTATTGGCCCTCCTTATCGGGATGCTGTTTTACAGGTACTATTTTTCGATTGCGGTGGTAGTTCTCACAGTTTTGATTTTGCTGTTTAGTCAGGGCTTGAAACGAACGATTTTTGAAGGTTGGAAGAGGCCCACGGCATACTTTGATGAGGAGAGGGACTGGAATCGCGTAGAAGGGGTTGATATAGCAACGACCAATACCTTTCCGTCGGGTCACACTACTACGGGTTTTGCCATATGGTTTTTCCTTTCCCTGGTAATTAACCGAAGATGGTTCTATATCCTCGGATTTATCTTAGCGGTGGGAGTGGGGTTCTCCCGTATTTACCTTCTTCAACATTTCTTTGTCGATACCTATTTTGGTGCCGCTTTGGGTATGTTGGCTGGTTTATTAACCCTTGTAATTACAAGAAGAATCCTTGGACCAATAGGTAATGGTAGCTGGCCCGAAAAATCACTAAGGGATCTGTTCAGAAAAGCCTAAAGCCTCAGCCATAGGTGGTTTTGCGCTAAAGCCAGCTCCAATTTATGATCAAAGATCCCGTATATTACCGAACCCGATCCGGTCATTGAGGCGTATAAAGCACCGTTTTCATAAAGTTGGTTTTTCAAAGCACCCAATTGAGGATAGAGATTGAATATTGTAGTCTCGAAATCATTCTCCAGGTATTCTTTCCATTCGGATATATCCTTTATAAGGATTTTTGAAACTGGGATTCTCCCTTCAAGAGGTGTAATTCCCCCATAAGCCTCCGCTGTTGATGAATGAATTTCAGGGAAGAGAAGCAGAAGGTATCTCCCCTTGAGTGACAGTTGAACGGGGGAAAGCTCTGTTCCCCTTCCCGTTGCCAGTGCGGGACTATTTTGAATGAAAAAAGGGCAATCAGATCCCAGTTTGGAGGCAATTATTTCGAGTTGGCGTGTGGAAATGTCTAGTTTAAAATAATTGTTGAGGAGTTTAAGCATATGTGCACCATCCGATGAACCCCCTCCAAGTCCTCCCCCCATTGGAATATTTTTTCTCAGATGAATTTCGATAGGGGGAATTTTGAATTGGTCACTCAGCAATTCATATGCCTTTAAGCATAGGTTTTGAGTTGGTATTCCAGGAATCTCCAGTCCGGTAATATAAAAACTCAATGATGAGGAATCCTTGATTTCGAGAACGTCCTCAAGGGGTATCGGGTATAACACTGATTCAATGTCGTGGAACCCGTCATCCCGCTTTCTTAAAACCTGGAGGCCAAGGTTGATCTTGGCATTGGGAAAACAGAGCACTACTCTATTTCTCCAGTTGTTCTATCAGTTCTGCCGTAATTCCCGACGAGGAGAATCCACCATCGTGCATGAGGTTTTGCATCGTAACCATCCTCGTGAAGTCTGAGAACATGACGAGGATATAGTTCGCGCAATCTTCTGCTGTGGCATTTCCCAGGGGTGACATCATATCGGCATAGTCGTAAAACACGTCAAAGCCCTTGATCCCCGTTCCGGCTGTCGTTTTGGTAGGAGATTGGGAAATAGTATTGACCCTGACCTTATTAATTTTAGCAAACCGGGCCCCATAACTCCGGGCAATTGATTCGAGCAAAGCCTTGGCCTGGGCCATATCGGAATAGTCGGGGAAGACCCTTTGAGCAGCAATGTAACTCAAAGCCATTATAGATCCCCATTCATTCATGGCTCCCGATTTTTCCGCTACCTGGCATACCTTATGAAAGGATAGGGCTGATACATCGAGGGTTTTCTGAAACCAATCATAATTCAGGTCCCCGTAATCTTTCTTTTTTCTCACATTCGGGCTCATACCTATGGAGTGAAGAACAAAATCAATCTTACCGCCAAGTACATCCATGGATTTTTCGAACAATTCCGTCAAATCTTCAGTAGAAGTGGCATCAGCTGGGATTATTTCGGCATTACATTTTGCTCCCAATTCCTGAATGGCTCCCATTCGCATAGCGATGGGAGCATTAGTGAGCGTGAATGTTGCGCCTTGAGCGTGGGCTGCTTCAGCGGTTTTCCAGGCAATGGAATTCTCATCCAGCGCTCCAAAAATAATTCCTCTTTTTCCCTTTAACAGATCGTTCATGATTGTGCTATTTAACAGGTCTGCAATATTACAAAAAATGGGTAGCTATAGTACCATTTAAATCAGAGATTATACCTTTGGCAGTTAATGAAAAAAGCGTCCAAAATTGGTGTATTTGATAGCGGAATTGGTGGACTTACCGTAGCAAAAGCTATCGTGGAAACGGGTCTTTACAACGAGATGATCTATTTCGGAGATATTGCCCATTTACCATACGGTGATAAGTCTGAAGCGGCCATTCAATCCTACGCTATAAAGATCTCACGCTTTTTGGTGGAAAACGGTTGTGATTCAATAGCAATCGCATGTAATTCTGCTTCAGCTTCGGCTACCAACCTGGTGAAGGAATATTTTGTGCACAATACCCCGGTAATTAATGTGATAGACCCTATGGTGGATCATGTACTCAAAAATTATCCCGGTAAAAAAGTGGGTTTGATAGGTACAAAACGAACGATAGACTCTGGAATCTATGAGAAAAAGATTCTGGAAGAAGACCCCTCCATCCAGGTATATTCTCATGCAACACCACTTCTCGTCCCACTAATAGAGGAAGATAAATTCAGCGATCACCTTAAGAATGAAATTATCCGGGAATACCTTCACGGTGAAAAACTGGTCTCCTTGGACGCTTTAATATTGGGCTGTACTCACTATCCATTGTTAAAAAATGAGTTGGAGAATTACTTCGGAAATGGGGTGGATATCCTTGAAAGCAGCACTATAGTCGCGGACAAATTGTTGTCTGAACATGTAAGAAATGAACCAAAAACTACAGAATGCAGGTTTTTTGTATCTGATTATACGCCTGCATTTGAAAGGTCAGCCCGCAAATTTTTTGGTAGAGAGATTAATCTCGAAAGAAGTAAACTGTTTGATAGTTTCTGATATTGTAAGGAATTGACCATAATTCACTGGCATCCAAGTGACTCATATTGATAAATTCGTGAGTTGTGAGATTGGTGAACTATTTCCTGGCGCTCATTTTTAGCATTCTGTGTATGCCGGCCGGCTTGGCATTCCAGGCTATGGAAGATCACGGGGAGTTGTTAGATCAACTCGAGGAGACCAACAACTACATCGACGAGTTTCCCGATAGTGCTCAGACCAGGGTTATCCAGGTTTTGCAGGAATCCCGTGAATTAAAGTACTATGATCTCGAGGCTAAAGCTTTGTCTCAGCTTGCGTTGATTGAGAATATCGATGGCAATTATATGGGTGCTTTACGGCTTGACCTTTTGGCACTCACTGCTGCTCAGTCTTTTCAGACGGACAGTCTTCTTCTTCAAAAGGTTTATAATAATATCGGCGATGATTACCTGGAGGTCAGGAATTATGACAAGGCCTATGAAAATTTCCTCAATGCCTATCAAATTTCAGAGATAAATCAGGACACTTTTGGTATGGCGGTAACCACCTTTAATTTCGGACTGGTCCATAAGGAACTCGGCCAGATGGATGAAGCCATGGATAAATACCAGGAATCGTTGAAACTGAGCGAGGAGTCGCGGGACTACCCGGGTATTGCCTATGTAAATAAGGAGATTGGTTTCTTGCATTTTATGTCCGGGGATTATGAAAAGGCCAATAGCTACTACGATGCTGCCATGTCTGGAATTGACTCTTTGAGTATTCCTGTTCTGGAAGTCGATATCTACACCAAGATTGCCCTTAGTACACTACACCAGGAGCACTATGAGGAATCCGAAGGACTGTTTCAAAAGGCCCTGGGAATCGCAGAGAAAATGGAGAATGAAGAACGCCAGGCGACCATTCTCAATGGACTTGCTACTTTATATATGTTTACCGACCGGAATACCCTGGCTGAGAATACTATCTGGAAGAGTATCGACCTAAGTGCCAACTCCCGGAAAAAGGAAATTGAATGTGAATCCTACCGTATCCTGTATCTCATTGCAAAAAAGAAGAATGATTTTGCCACTGCATTGAAATATTATGAGAGATTCCACACTGTAAAGGATAGTCTTCAGCAAGTTATGAGCAGAGTACAACTCAGCAGTTTGAAGCTGCAACATGAGTTGGATGTAAAAGATCTTGAGATCACCTCACTGAATACACGTGAAGCAACCCGCCTCGAACAAATGCAAAAAGAAGAGGTGTTGAGAAACATCCTCATGATTTTTATGATTATCCTGGTGGTCTTACTGGTCCTGGTTTACGGGTCAGGAAGAAAGAGGCGAAAGGTCAACAATGAGCTTAGATTAAAAAAGGCTGAAATAGAAAGACAAAAGGACGAACTCGCAGAGCTCAACAAGGTGAAAGACAAGTTTTTCTCAATACTTGCCCACGACTTACGGTCACCCATTCGGTCTTTGTCAGGTGTTCTGAAGTTACTTGATAGTAACGACCTGAGTGAGGCTGAGACAAAGAAACTGGTAAGTACCATAGGAAGAAGGACGGAGCAGACTCAAAGATTGCTGGACAATCTTCTTGAGTGGGCACTCATTCAGATGGAAAAAATTACAGTATCCAGATCAAAGTTCAGCTTGAAAGAGGTGGTTGAAGATAATATTGACCTCGTCCAGGAAACATCTGATAAACCATTGAAAATCAATGCCAGTGTCAACGGGTCCGTCGTATATGCAGATAAAAACATGGTTGATTTGGTATTGCGGAACCTTCTCTCCAACGCGATAAAATACTCAGGGGATAACCCTAGAATAAAGATATCTGCAGAATCAGAAAACGGACACGTGAATGTTCATGTGCTGGATAATGGCGTGGGAATATCTAAAGAGTACCAGGATTACATCCTAAAAGAAAAGAAGCTCATCAACAAGCATGAAACACCGGAGTCGAAGGGAACAGGACTGGGTCTAAAGATCAGCCGTGAATTTATTGAGAGAAATGGCGGCAGCTTGTGGATCGAGTCAGAGCCTGGCAAAGGAAGCAAATTCAGTTTTTCTCTTCCCAGTGCTGAAACTAAATACTGATTTTATGAGTTAGAATTGTTATCTATTTGTTACCCTCTGTGAAGAGTGTTAACTTCGCGATAACAAAACTCCAATGAGCGACGTCATAAAGCACGAATGCGGGATAGCTCATATCAGACTCCGCAAGCCTCTCCAATATTATATTGATAAATACGGCTCGCCCACTTTTGCCCTCAACAAAATGTATATCCTCATGGAAAAACAGAGGAACAGGGGGCAGGATGGTGCCGGATTAGCTAATATAAAAATTGACCTGGCCCCCGGACTGAGATATATAAGCCGATACAGGTCCGTGGCTCAACAGCCCATCCAGGATGTGTTTGCAAAGGTCAGTAAGAAGTACCGGAAGGCACAACGAGCAGGAGCAGGGAAATTTATGGATGCTGAATGGCTCCGTGAAAATCAGGCATTTACCGGTGAGGTTTGGTTAGGACATCTCCGTTATGGTACCCATGGGAAAAACGAGATTGAGAACTGCCACCCCATGCTCCGCCGTAGTAATTGGCGAAGCCGAAACCTTGTTATGGCAGGGAATTTCAATATGACCAATAATGATGAGTTGTTTGAAATTCTGATGGACCTCGGCCAGCACCCCAAAGAAAGAGTCGATACGGTAACGGTCATGGAAAAAATCGGGCATTTTCTCGATGAGGAAGTAGAAAAAATTTATAAGAAGTATAAAGAAAAAATTCCCAACCAGGACATCACAGACAAGATTGAAAATGAACTGGACCTTCAAAGGGTTTTAAGAAGATCCTGCAAAGACTTCGATGGGGGTTATGCCATGTGCGGGTTGACAGGATATGGAGCATCCTTTGTTGCGCGTGATCCCAATGGAATACGACCTGCTTATTATTATGCTGATGACGAAGTAGTTGTGGTAGCCTCTGAGAAGCCGGCCATTAAAACAGCCTTTAACGTCAATTATGAAGACATCCAGGAAATCGATCCGGGTCATGCGCTGATCGTAAACAAGTCAGGGGATTATGCCCTGTTCCCAATCACAAAACAGGGTGAAAGGAAATCATGCAGTTTCGAAAGAATCTATTTTTCACGGGGTACCGATCCTGAGATATATAATGAGAGGAAAAGTTTGGGAAGTCTTATGGTCCCCCAGATCCTTAAATCCATCAATTTCGATCTTAAAAACACTGTATTTTCCTATATCCCTAATACTTCGGAAACCGCATTCCTCGGAATGGTTGCCGGCATTGAAGAATACCTGGTTGCAAAGCGGAAGGAAGTTTTCCTCGACTTCAAACCCCATATAGAGTCCCTGGATGACTTGCTCTCTTTCCGTCTCAGGGTGGAAAAGCTCGTTTTAAAGGATGCACGGCTTAGGACATTTATAGCCGATGATGACCATAGGGATGAAATGGTCACTCACGCCTATGATACCACCTATGAAGTGATCAGGAAGGGTATTGATACGCTGGTAGTAATCGATGACTCTATTGTTAGGGGGACAACCCTGGAGAAAAGCATATTGAAAATGCTGGATCGCTTGGGTCCCAAAAAAATCATAATTGTCAGTTCCGCACCCCAGATTCGTTTCCCGGATTGCTACGGAATTGATATGTCCAAGATCACGGAATTCGTTGCCTTCCGCGCGATGATTGCCCTTATCGAAGAAAAGAATCTGCAGTACAAACTCGATGAGGTCTACGAAAAGTGCAAGAAGGCAGTGAAAAATAAGGAAAGGACCAATTGTGTAAACGAATTATATAATGAGTTTACTTATGAAGAGATTTCTAGTAAGATTACAGAGATCGTCCGACCGGATGATATGAAAGCCGAGGTTGAAGTGATCTATCAAACTATTGAGAGCTTACATAAAGCCATTCCGGCACACACAGGCGACTGGTACTTCACCGGCGACTTTCCCACCACCGGAGGTTACCGTGTGGCCAATAAGTCATTCATCAACTTCCGCGAAGGGAAAGTGGTGAGGGCGTATTAGGCGAGATGCCGGGATAGCGGATAGCGGATACCGGATAGCGGATAGCGGATAGCGGATAGCGGATACCGGATAGCGGATACGGGCTATTCTCTTTCTAATTCCCCCTGCTAGCTGTTAGTTCACCGAGCCAGCTTCTCCAACGCCTCATTCACCTCATCAAAATTAAATTCATCTTTTACACGATCCAGCTTAGATCGGATTCCGTCGAGGGCGAGGTTGCCGATGCTTCCCAGGTGTGAGTGGGAAATTTCTTTGTTGGGACTGTAGCTTCCATCCTTAATTTTTTTAGCTACCGTTTGATAGGCATCCCTGAATGGCATTCCCTCTACTACCAGGCGATTGACCTCTTCGACGGTGAACAGATCGTTATATTTCTCTTCTGAAATGAGCGAGGTATTGATGGTGATCTTATCGAGGGCGTATTTGCACATCCCCAGGCAATTTTTCAGATCTGAGATCCGGGGAAATATTTCCTCTTTCAATAGCTGTAATTCCCTGTGATAGCCGGCGGGGAGGTTGGCGAGTAACAGGGACAGGCTGTTGGGAAGTGCCTGGATTAGGTTACACCGGCCCCGAAGAATCTCAAAAACGTCGGGATTGGCCTTGTGGGGCATTATACTCGATCCCGTGGTCAGCTCTTTCGGTAAGGAAACGAATCTAAAATCCTGTCCTGAATAAAGACAAACATCCATGGCAAATTTTCCCACGGTAGCGGCAAGTGAACTCATGGCAAATGCCAAAGTTCTCTCTGTCTTTCCCCGCCCCATTTGAGCAGCAATTGAATTGTAACTGAGGTCGTCAAATCCCAGTAGGTGGGTTGTCATCTCCCGGTCCAGGGGAAACGAACTCCCGTAGCCGGCAGCAGAGCCCAGGGGGTTTTGATTACAGATTTTCCAGGCTGTCTGCAAAACCATCAGATCTTCAATAAGACTTTCCCCGTAAGCGGAAAACCATAAGCCGAATGAAGATGGCATAGCTACCTGCATATGGGTGTATCCCGGCATCAGGATATCTTTATGCTTTTCTGCCTGGGCCATAAATGAATTGAACAATGCAATACTCAATTCGAATAGCTCCTGAATTTCAGATCTGAAAAAAAGTCGTAGATCGACCAGCACCTGGTCATTTCGTGAACGCCCGCTGTGAATTTTCTTTCCAATTTCCCCGAGACGGTGGGTAAGCAGTAGCTCCACTTGTGAATGAACATCTTCTACCCCGCGATCTATACTGAACTTGTCTTCTGATATCTCTTCTAAAATCTCCTGAAGTCCTTTTTCAAGCCTCCTCCATTCTTTTTCATTCAGCAAACCAATGGAATGCAGCATTTTTCCATGCGCCAATGAACCCAGTACATCCCACCTGGCCAGGACTAGATCCAATTCGCTGTCTTTTCCTACGGTAAACGATTCAACCCATTCATCGATACTATAGCCTTTGTCCCAGAGTTTCATGATTGCTAAAACCTTAAATGATTTAAAAAACGCTTGTACCCTTTAATCCCCTCTTCAATTTCGCTCTTCTTGATGAATTCCCCGGCAGTATGGGAGCGCGAAGATTCGCCCGGCCCCATTTTAACGGTGGGGAAGGACATCAATGCCTGGTCGGAGAGGGTCGGACTTCCATAAGTTTTCAGTCCGAGTTCTTTTATGGTTGGCCAGGCAGTATGATCCGAAGGTAAACCACTGGAATTCAAACGTAAAGACCTCGGGGTCAGCTGGCTTTTGGTGGTATTTTGCAAAATATCCATGACCTCCTCATTGGTGTAGCTATCCGTAGTTCTGACATCGATCACAAAATGGCAATGTCCCGGAACTACATTATGTTGAGTGCCGGCCTCAATCTGCGTTACGCTAACCTTTACCGGGCCGAGAAGGTTCGAAACCTTGGCAAATTTCAGGTGTTTAAGGAGCTCAATATCTTTCAGGGCCTTGTATATCGCATTGTCACCCTCATTTCGTGCAGCGTGACCGCTTTTGCCGGATGCGACCCCATCTACTACAATTAATCCCTTTTCCGCTACGGCCACTTTCATGGATGTTGGCTCACCAACGATTCCAAATTGGATCTGTGGTAATTGATCCAGCACAGATTCAACACCTCCTTTTCCTGATATTTCCTCCTCCGCTGAAAGTAGTAAGGTAATATTGAAGGGAGGTGGTGTGGATTTTAGTTCAAGGAAGGCATGAATTAACGCTACTACCGAAGCACCGGCATCATTGCTACCCAATCCTATCAGTTTGTCACCCTGTTCGAGGGGCTCGAAGGGATCAGTTTTCCATCCGGAAACTGGCCTCACTGTATCGTGATGGGAGTTTATGAGGATATTGGGCTTCCCCGGATCTTCTGCACTGCTTGTCCAGATATTATTTCCCTTTCTTTTTACCCTGCATCCTTGCTTCTCCAGGTAATCCGTTAGCAAATCAGCTGTCCCCGATTCCTCTTTGCTGAAGGAAGGGATGCTGATCATTTGTTTTAGAAGATCCACAGCTATCATATTCCCGATTTTATCAAGGTGCCTGCTACTGGATCATTAATCTTTTGGACATTGAGAATCCTTACTTCCGACACTCCATTCTTTATTGCTTCAAAAGCATTTTGAAGCTTGGGAATTATTCCCTCTGCCAGCTGACCATTTTCCACACCTTTTTTATATTCTTCCGTGGAGATAGTAGAGTATATCTCCTCGTTATCCTGATGTTTCAGCACTCCTTCCAATTCAAAACACAACAGTAGTTTTACCCTATAACCTTCAGAGGTCATGCTCTTTGCCAGGGTGGAAGCAATGGTATCGGCATTGGTATTGAGAAGCTGCCCTCCGGCACCATGGGTAATTGAACAAAATACCGGTACAATCCCCTGGTGGAGAAAGTTTGATATTACGCCCGAATTGACTTTTGTGATATCACCTGCGTAGCCATAATCAATGTCCTTTACTTTCCTCTTTTCGGCCGTAATTGAGTCAAGGTCGGCGCCGGTAAGGCCCATCGCATTGCATTGATTATTTTGCAATCCTGCGACAATTTTTTTGTTGATTAAGCCGGCGTAGACCATGGTAACCACATCGAGAGATTCCAAGTCAGTAATTCGCCTGCCATTGATCATTTTAGGTTCTATACCCATCTTTTCCATAACCCGTCCTGCGGTTTTGCCACCCCCATGAACAAGGATTTTATTTCCCTCCAGTCTTGAGAATTCTGTTAAAAAAGATGCCAGAAGTCGACCATCCTCCGTCACCTTTCCACCAATTTTCACTATAGTAAGATCAGGAGTCACGAAAGGAGGTTTTTAAAAACCGTCGCAGCTGACCAGATCCTGTTGGTAGCCTGTGGAATGATGAGAGAACTTGGACTATCGAGTACTGAATCACTTACTACCACATTCCTTCGAACCGGTAGGCAATGCATGAATCCGGCATCATTCGTATGAGCCATTATTTTTTCATCGATGATCCAGTCGGGGTGACTGGCAATCTCACCATACGGTTCGAAAGTTGACCAATTTTTTGCGTAGACAAAGTCAGCCCCTTCAAAGGCGGATTTGCGATTATACTCCACGGTAGGTTTTCCGGTCAGGCCTGGGTCCAACTCAAGTCCTTTCGGATGTGTCACGACAAATTCAACGTCAGAATTCATCATCCATTGACTGAAGGAATTGGCTACTGCCTGGGGTAGGGCACGTGGATGAGGGGTCCAGCTAAGAACTACTTTGGGTCTTTTTTTAACCGCAAATTCCCTTATGGTCGCTAGGTCAGCGAGTGATTGTAGTGGGTGCAAAGTGGTAGATTCGAGGCTTACAATCGGAACGCTGGAGTAATTGACAAACCCGGAGATCATGGCGTCCCGATAGTCTTTATCACGGTTCTTCAAGTCGGCAAATGATCGTACACCAATAAGATCGAAATATGCACTGATTACGCCGGCAGCCTCTTTGATATGTTCAGCTTTTCCTTTGTCCATCACTGTGCCATCTTCCAACTCCAGTTGCCAGCCGTCTTTTCCCACATTAAACACGGTGACTGTCATTCCCAATATTTCTGCCGCCCTGATGCTGCTTAGACGGGTACGTAGGCTCGGATTAAAAAATATAAGGCATATCGATTTTCCGGCAGCAAAATTTCTCCATTTCTCCGGATTGGATTTCATCATTAAAGCCTCTTCGGCCAGCGGTTCGGGGTCACCCACATCGGATATAGAGATGAAATGTTTCATTCAAGTACTTTTGAAAGGGAATCTAAGAATTTTTGGACTTCCTCTTCACCAATAGTTAGCGGAGGTAATAATCTCAGTGTATTCGGAGATTTGGCACTTCCGGTAAATACACCCTGTTCCAGCACAAGTTTTTTCCTCAATTCCCTGGTATCTTGTTGAAAGTCTATTCCAATCATCAAGCCCAGGCCCCTTACCTCCAGTTGATCATAACGTGATAATTCCGACTTCAGAAGCTGTCCCATTTTCATCGAATTTTCCAAAAGATTTTCATCACGGAGGACTTCAAGAACCGATAAAACTGCTGCAGAAGCTAAATGATTGCCTCCGAAAGTGGTCCCCAGCATACCTTTTTTGGCTTTGATGTCTGGGTGAATGAGTACTCCTCCGGTTGGAAAACCATTCCCCATACCCTTGGCTACTGTTATGATGTCCGGTTTTACCGAACTGTACTGATGGGCAAAGAATTTCCCTGACCTGCCGAAACCACTTTGTATTTCATCAAGGATCAGGCAGGTCCCTGTTTCACTGCACATTTCAGAAAGCCCTTCCAGGAATTGAGGTTCTGCTACATTAATCCCGCCAACCCCCTGGATGCCTTCTACGATCACAGCGCAGAATTTCCGGTCTTTAAGCTTTGCTCTCGCTTCATCAAGGCCCTCCCAGGACACTTTTTCCACGTGATCGGTATAATTCACGGGTGCAGAAATAGCTCTATTATCGGTGATAGATACGGCGAGAGAAGTCCTCCCGTGAAAGGAATTGCTGAAATAAAGGACTTTTTCCCGGTCCGTATGGAAGGAGGCGAGTTTTAGTGCATTTTCAATGGCCTCTGCTCCTGAATTGCAGAAAAAGAAATCGTAGTCATTGTAACCTGATAACTCCCCTAAAAGTCCGGCCACCTCTTTCTGAATAGGTATTTCTACCGAGTTTGAATAAAAACCAAGCTTTTGCAACTGACCTGAGACCTTGCTGACATAGTGGGGATGGCTGTGGCCAATGGAGATAACAGCATGTCCCCCATAGAAATCCAGGTATTTTTTACCGGTTGAATCAAAGACATAACAGCCTTTACCATTTTCAATGTTGACCGGATAGACACTATATACATCAAAGGGTTTCACGAGATGTTATTGATTTTATCGTAACTGGTCATTATTCCTTTTATCACTGCGCTACTTAGTCCCTGGTGTTCCATCTCATTGAGTCCTTCGATCGTGCATCCCCTAGGGGTAGTCACTTTGTCGATCTCAATCTCCGGATGGTTGCTGCTTTGCTGTACCAGGGTGGCTGCCCCGATGGCAGTTTGTACAGCGATCAGTTGGGCTTCGTGGGGGTGAAACCCCATTTGTATTCCACCCTGCGTTGCAGCGCGGATATATCTAAGGAAAAAAGCAATACCGGAGGCGCCGAGAACTGTCGCGGCCTGCATGAGCTTTTCTTCGATGATGATGGTTTGACCGATCGAGGTAAATAAAGCTTGTACGTCAGTCCATTCTCCATCATTAAGATCATCTGAACAAAGGCAGGTCATGGATTGTGAAATAGCTGCAGCAGTATTGGGCATTGCCCTTACTATTTTACATCCGGGCAGCACACTTTTCATGTCGCCGGTTTTTACCCCTGTTGCCGTACTTACAATTACCTGTGAGTCCTCCACAACGGGTTTTATCTCTTCCAAAACCTTGGTTACCTGGTGGGGGAGAACACAGAGTATAATATAGTCGGCACCCTGGACCGCATCCTGGTTATCGATTGATACTGCGATCCCATCCTCCTGGAGAGGATTCAGACGTTTCTCTGATTTTCCTGTCACTACAATTTCGTAGAGATTCCCTGATTTACCGGTAAGTCCGCGTGCCAATGAGGCCCCCAGGTTACCGCCGCCGATGATAGTAAGTTTTTTCATTAAAATGATGTTCCTTTTAGTTCCAATCCTGATTTTTCATGAACACCAAACATAAGGTTCATGTTCTGTATAGCCTGGCCTGAGGCCCCCTTAAGCAAGTTATCAATGATGCTGATGATCAGCAATTTGCCATTGTACACCTCCGGAAAAACCAGGCACTTATTGGTGTTTACAACTTGTTTTAGGTGAGGATTCTGGCTTGCGACATGGGTGAAAGGAGCTGATGAATAATAGGAGTTGAAAATGGATTCAGCTTCCTTTGTGGTCCCTTTGAAGTCCAGGTAAACGCTGGCGAGGATTCCCCTCGAAAAATTCCCTCTGACCGGAATGAAATTCACCCGACTTGAGAAGTTCTTTTGAGCATGTCTCAGGCTCTGTAGAATTTCATCTAAATGCTGATGATTAAAAGCTTTGTATACCGACACATTATTGTTCCTCCAGCTGAAATGTGAGGTGCCTGATAAACCGGCACCGGCACCTGTGCTTCCTGTAACAGCATTTACGTGAACCTCACCCTGTACAAGTCCCGCTTCAGCAAGAGGTAACAAGGCCAGTTGAATAGCAGTGGCAAAGCATCCTGGGTTTGCCACCTTCCTACTCGCTTTGATCTTCTCACTGTCTAATTCGGGCAGTCCATAGACAAACCCGTTTTCTGATGGGTTAATGCGGTAATCGGAGCTCAAATCAATGATCCTGGTATCTTTGGACAGTTCATTTCTCATCAAAAATTCCCGGGTCTTCCCATGACCGCCACAGAAGAAGACTACATCTGCATCGGACTTATGTCCGGCAGTAAAGAGCATATCCGTTTCACCCACCAGGTCACCATGATGTTGTGAAACGGGCTTACCTGCCTGACTGGAGCTTTGAGCAAAAACGATTTTAGCCTCGGGGTGATTGAGAAGTAACCTGATCAATTCGCCACCTGTGTAACCTGCACTTCCTATAATTCCTACCTTAATCATCTCCCTGGATTTTATGTTGAATTTTGCCCGCGTTAGAAAGCACTTTAGTAAATGCTTTCACATCTTCTCCCGTCCAGCCGATATTCATTTCACCATAGCTGCCAAATTCTGAAGACATCAGGTCAAATTGTGATTCAATACCGAGAAGTTCAAACCTGTAAGGAAATAGTTTTACGATGACTTTTCCCGTTACACGTTGCTGACTGTTTGACAGAAAACTCTCAATGTCCCTTAGTACCGGTTCAAGGAATTGTCCTTCATGAACTTGCATTCCATACCAGGTACCCATTTGATCTTTCCAGTATTGTTGCCACTTACTCAGCACGTGTTTTTCCAGGAGTTGGTGCGATTTAATAATAATCAAGGGTGCTGCAGCTTCAAATCCTACTCTTCCCTTAATGCCAATTATGGTATCGCCTACATGAATATCTCTGCCAATACCGAAGGGTGCTGCCAATTCAGCCAACCTCATAATTGCTTCTACAGGAGAAAATTTCTCACCATTAATTCCCGTCAGTTCCCCCTTGTCAAATTCGAGTTCCACGGACTCTTCCCCGGACTTAGTCACCTGCGTCGGCCAGGCTTCTTCAGGCAAGCCTTTATTTGATGTGAGCGTTTCAGCGCCACCTACACTTGTGCCCCATAATCCCTTGTTGATGGAATACTTTGCTTTGTTCCAGGCCTGGCTGACACCGTGTTCTTCTAGGAACCGTACCTCTTCTTCTCTCGATAACTGCTGATCGCGGATGGGTGTGATTATTTCTTTTTCCGGGCAGAGAATCTCAAAAACGAGATCAAACCTCACCTGGTCATTTCCTGCGCCGGTACTTCCATGGGCGATTGCATCGGCCCCTATTTTATTGGCATAATCAGCAATGGCCATTGCCTGGAATACCCGTTCGGCACTTACCGAAAGAGGGTAGGTATGATTTCTCAGGGCATTTCCGAACACGAGGTATTTGACGCAACGGGTATAAAATTCCTCAGTGACTTCAAGGTTTACATGCTCTTTTAAACCCAGGGTTTCGGCCTTACTATGTACCTGTTTGAGTTCCTCAGTATCGAATCCACCGGTATTTACCAGGGCGGAGTACACTTCCATCTTCTTTACTTTCGACAGGTAAACTGCACAATAGGATGTATCGAGACCCCCGCTGAATGCCAGTACAACTTTCTTCATGATGATTTTCTTTTTAGCAGCTTTAAAAAATTGACCCGTTTGAGTTTTACCCAACGGTAGTAAAGTTCAACCCTACGTCTTCGTTCACCATTCTTAATTTCTCGTTGCTTAGGGTCATATAACATGCCGGTACACAAGCAATTGTTCCGCTTATTCCTGGTGAGGATATCATAATTGGGACAGCTCTGGCAACCCTTCCAGAATGACTCATCTGAAGTTAATTCAGAGAAAGTAACGGGTTTATATCCCAGTTCAGAATTTATTCTCATTACCGCCAGGCTGGTGGTAATTCCAAAGAGCTTTACCCCCGGGTACTTCTTTCGCGATAGTTGAAAGGCCTTCTTTTTAATCTTCTTTGCCAGGCCCTGTCCGCGATAATCTGTGTCGACAATGAGTCCTGAGTTTGCTACATAACGTTTCTCCTGCCAGGTTTCTATATAGCAGAAACCAATGGCTTTTCCGTTGTCGGTGGCGATCACGGCTTTCCCTTCACGGATCTTTTTTCGGATATATTCCGGGTCACGCTTGGCAATACCGGTTCCTCTCTTGCGCGCTGCATCTGCAATCATTTCGCAGATCTGTTCCGCCAGGGGCAGGTGTTTTTCTGAAGCTATTGCCAATTCAATTTTCATAATTGACAAAATGTTGATTTAGATAATGTGAGAAATATAAGTGTCGAAACGCGATCGCCACGTAGGCAATCAATAGAAAGTATTTACCCCAGGAGGGGCCTCCTGAGCCTTGGTGTTGCGGCAATATGCGTGACTCTTAGTGTCATTGGAAATACAAATGTAGCAATTGCAA
>JAHEKQ010000015.1:621-7973 GCA_024638265.1 Flammeovirgaceae bacterium | reverse complement strand
CCCTCCATCTCCCCACCATACTTCTCCCCCGCATTAATTTCAAAAGGCAGGTGGTTTGCCTCCGGTGGCAGGTCGCACGTAGTATAGAGGGAAACAGATCGTGGAGGGGAGAAACTGTAGTTGAAATCAAGGATCATAGTACCATTATTCGATGGTTTTACCCGAAGGTACCTTCCATATGGAAAGGTGGTGTCCCCATTGGTCTTATCAGTAAACATCACCATGCTCCCCTGAAGTACTTCAAGTTCATATTTCTTGCCGTCTTTTTTAAATATCACCTTTCCCGTATGTTCATATCGTTGTGAAAGTGCGATCACATTATTTAGCGGAATTACTTTTTTCTTCTTGTAGGATTTATATTTCCCCACGAATATGAAATTCTGGTTGGGTGGAAAGCACTCATAAGCCTGAAAATTTCCCACCAGGGGACTTGTATCATCCAGTACCCTGAGGAAGTAGTCATCTTCTACATATTGCACATACCACTTGATGAATCCACTCTTGAGCCGCTCGCTATTCCTGTCCACGTCAAAAGAATAGGTGATTTCGTCAATGCTTTTTCCTGCGAGGGTGGCTTTGATCTGATCAGTATTATGGTAACTGATTGCTGTTCCCTGCTTCCTTATTATGCCCATAAATGGAGGGGCATCAGGACTATCTACAATGATGTCATTAGTCGGGTCTTTTCCAAACCGGTTGTCACCTTCTTTGAGAAGATCCAGTCCAATCAATGGAACGAAATTTCTCAGTTTCCACCGGGTCATGGATTTCTGCCAGTTTGTGTGCTGCTTGATATAAACTTCATCTACCACCGGGGCTTGAGCACGAACCAGGGAGGGAGCAATTCCAAGTATAAAGACTGCGAGAATAATTTTCATGTGAGCTAAAGTTAGTAAAATTGAGAATTGAATGTTTATAGGGCTTTCTCAAGCAGATAAACACTTAATTTGTAATTTCAATCCCACAATGCATTAAACCAGCTTCCTAATGTCAGAAACACCGGATCATACAGGACCTGAATCCGAATCACTACCGGTACCACAAGGCTCCATCTGGAAGGGTATCAACGATGCGCTTAAAGGGACCGATGCGGATTATACGAAGATCGACCTGAAAAGGGCTATCCTGCTCTTGGCTATCCCGATGATACTGGAACTGGTTATGGAATCAACCTTTGCTGTGGTTGATATTTATTTCGTGGGTAAATTGGGCGCCTCTGCGGTGGCGACCGTCGGGCTTACTGAGACATACTTATTCTTATTGTATTCCATAGCAATGGGAATGGCAATGGCTGTTACGGCTATTATTGCCCGTCGCGTAGGGGAGAAGGATAAAGAAACGGCTGGAAGGTCAGCCCTGCAGGCCATTATTCTATCTCTCCTGATATCCTTACCCTTTGCTATAGCAGGGATATTCTTTGCAAAAGAACTCCTTGCACTGATGGGCGGTGATGAATGGAGTCAAACAACGGGCTATCAATATACACAATGGATGCTCGGAGGAAATGCCATCATAGTGTTGTTATTTGTCATCAACGCCATTTTCCGTGGAGCGGGTGATGCCGCTATAGCGATGAGGGTGTTATGGATTGCTAATGGTATCAATATTATTCTCGATCCGATGCTCATTTTTGGGTGGGGCCCATTTCCCGAATTGGGTATTGAGGGTGCCGCTATAGCCACCAATATAGGTCGGGGAATAGGGGTTTCTGTTCAGTTATGGGTTTTACTCAGGGGTGGAAAGCATATAAAGGTCCTCCTATCTTATATAAAATGGGATGCCAAGATCATTCTGAATATTATTAAAACATCCTTGGGAGGGATTGGTCAGATGATTATAGCGATGACTTCCTGGATATTCCTGATGAGGATACTGGCTGATGTAGGAAGTGAGGCGGTCGCAGGTTCGACTATCGCATTGCGAATAATGTTGTTCACCCTTATGCCCGCATGGGGTTTGTCAAATGCCGCTGCCACCCTGGTGGGCCAAAATCTCGGCGCCAATCAACCTGATCGCGCCGAATCATCCGTATGGAGAATCGGCTTTTACAATATGGGATTCCTGATTGCAGTAGCATTTATTTACTATTTCTTCAACAATGCTCTGATGTCTATATTCACCGATAATGAGCGGGTTATAGCAATTGGTGGAGAATGGCTTAGGATCCTGGCGTATTCCTATTTTATTTATGGCTGGTGGATGGTCTCAGTACAGGCCTTTAATGGTTCAGGCGATACCCGTACACCCACCAAGATTAATTTTGTCTTTTTCTGGCTGATCCAGATCCCACTCGCCTACCTGCTGGCAATTCATTGGGACTGGCAGCATAGCGGAGTATTCTGGGCCGTATTTTTCATTGAAACTTCAGCCGGAATATTTACCCTCTGGCTTTTCAGCCGTGGTAAGTGGAAGGAGACCAAAGTTTAAATAAAGTAAAATGCTGCGATTCGTCTTTGGGATACCGGTAGGGGATACCGGAAGGCATATGGGGGATGGGGTGAGTTAGTTATCGCTGCGCTGCGCTGATATTTTTTGTTTTGTTCTCCTCATCCCCAACCCTTCTCCTCGGAAGGAGAAGGGGGCTAGTCATTAGTAATCTTTGGCTCTCTCCCTAGCCACCCCCTGCTTAACTGCTTTACGGCTCTACTGCTCTACCGTTCTACTGCTTTCTCGGGAACCTGAGTCACGTGAACCCGTTAACTCTCTGCTGAACCTCTGAACCTCTGAACCCCCCGGATTACCTTCGCTTCGCTTGGTGATCCTATTGGGGTGGCGTTCAGAGAAGCAAAGGGGTCTTTAACGAAAAGAATATACCCTCTCCATAATTTATGGAGAGGGTGGCCGAAGGCCGGGTGAGGTATTTTCACCTAAATGGATTGCCTCTCTACGCCATCAATGGCTTCGTTCGGCGATCCTTGGGGTGCCGCAGACAGTAAAGCAAAAGGTCTCACCACGTTCGACTTTTTTTATTTCGCGACTCCTTAGATCAGCGTAGCTGATCACGAAGTCTTGAAACAAAAAAATCGCTCCTTTCGGAGCGACCTTTTTGCTTTTACTGTCGGGATGACTGGATTACCTTCGCTTCGCTTGGTGATCCATTTGAGGAGGCGTACAAAGAAACAAAGGTCCTCACTACGTTCGGTTTTTTATGGCGCAATTCACTCATTACAGCAAGCTGTATTCGTAATCGCGCAATAAAAAAGTCACTGACTGACGTCAGTGACCCTTTTGTTTCTCTGTCGGGATGACTGGATTCGAACCAGCGGCCCCCACGTCCCTAACGTGGTGCGCTAACCGGACTGCGCTACATCCCGCTTTGTCCGCCGAAGCCTTGGCGAAGGCGGACTTTGTTTCATCCATCTCTTCAATGAAGAGGCGATGCGTGTTCAATAAAAAAATTAGGGGAATTCACTTCACATGAATCTCCCTACAGGGCTGCAAATTTAAGTAAAGGAATTTACTGATGAAACGACTGGGACAAAAAAAGCCCGCGAATGCGGGCTTATCAACTATGTAAAATACAGATAATTAAAATTACTGCTCTTCAGTCGGCAAATCGGTCGAAGTATCTTCTTCTTCGTCTTCCTCACTTATTTTTTCATAATACTCGATGTATACAATGTTACCGAGGCTGTCCTTCATTGTTTGGACAAAATTTCTGTCCTCAACACTCAAATCCATCACGAACGGTTCATTACCAATTACAGGCATGAATGCATGCGAACCATATTCCATCCATTCGTTGAGCAATCCCCCATCAGAAGAATATTTTCCGAATCCAAACCACTCTGTAGAGTCCGGAGGTGATTGCCTGGACCACATAACAAATCCATCCGCATACATTTTTACCTGGCGATAATTGGTAAGGTCAACATCCAAAAGCCCGTCCGGACTTCCATTTTGCCAACGGGACATTTCCCAAACACCTTCCAGAGATCGGTCATCTTCTTCCTCGATACCAGCACTAATCAACCTATAGTGTTCCGATGCTTCTGGATTGCCCGCACTATCCACCCTGATTTGAACATAGGTATCACCATCTTTTGTCAGATTATGTTCGAAAGGAACGTCGGGATCAATTGCGGGCATGAAGGCATGGGACCCGTATTCTATCCACTCTTTCAGTGTATTATTTTCAACAGTATAACCACCCCATCCGTACCATTGAGTGGAATCTTCCGGGTCTGTTCTTGACCACATTACATAACCGTCAGTGTACATTTTCACTTGCCTGTGACCCCCACGGTCTATTTCTATAGTGTCCCCGTCAACATATTCAAATACTGCTGTCATTTCCCAGGTGCCCTCGATATCCTCCGTGGTGATAGGATCTGCTTCTTCTGGCTCAGATTTTTGTGTGCAACTATATAGTATTGCGGCTCCAAAAAGGAGCACAAGGGTTATTCGGTTCATTGTACAGGCTTTTAAATGCGGTTAAATGAAGTTAATGAAAATAATAATAAGATAAAAAATGCATTAAAACTCTGGGTCAAGACCCAGGCGTTCACTTAAGTCTTTTAGAGTAGGATTGACCTTCTTCAAATGCTCAAATTTTTCCGAATTGGTATACAGCATTTCCTGTCTGAGTTCTTCTTTGATCTCGTTCCTCACCTCAATGTTCCGATTGTCAAGTTGTCGACGCAAGAATCCAACGAGGTCACTTTGAAACTTGATGAAAAGGTCCTGCTGAATGGCATTTGTCAAATGAAGCGTGATAACATGATTGTTGAGTTCCCAGGGTTGCCTGAGCACCATGATCTCTGTTTCCATACCCCCGTTCTCTTTCTTATACTCCAGGAACTCGTTCCATTTTTCCCTGACCTGCTCAAGGGTAAATGGGCTTTCCCCCTTGATCTCCTCAATTTGAACTATCGAAGTCTTTTTCTCTTCCTCCATTTCCCTGAGAAGATCTTCTTTTGAAGGTAAAGCCCTGGATTTTTTCAGCTTCAATTTTTGCTTGTTTATCCGCGCAGAAGCTGGAAGTTCTTCACTTTTCGCGTTCGGACTTTCTACTTGCGATTTGCCGTTTTCATTCTTGGGAGAAGGTTCATCCTGAGTATTTTCTAACTCCTCAACCTGTTCGGACTTATCAATCTCGGGTTTCTTTTTTTGGGTTGGTTCAATCTGCACTGTTCCCTCTGAAATTGCAGGGATTACTCCGGCTTCTTTTTCAGCAGTATATTCCTCCTTTTTACTGCCATCCTCTTCACTCTCTTCTCCTTTTAAACTCTTTCTTCCAGCCTCATCTACATCCGGTATCCGGTATCCGGTATCCTCGTCTACTCCGGTATCCTCACCCGGAGTTTTTTTTTTAATTCCGCTGTCTGTGGAGCGGTGAGTTCAAGGACATCACTGAGTCTAGATAACTTCAGGAGGGTAAGCTCTACCAGCAACCGTTGGTTTTTACTGGTTTTGTAGTTGATATCGCACTGGTTAGTGATATTCATGGCGGAAAGGACCCACGCTTCATCAGCTCCCGCACTTTGTTGTGAAAACCTTGCCTTGGCGGTTTCAGGAATATCCATTAGGTCCAGGGTCTCAGAATGCTTACTTAGGAGAAGGTTGCGCAGGTGCTCGTTTAATCCCACGATAAAATTGTGCCCATCGAATCCCTTTTGCAGAATCTCGTCGAAAATAAGTAGCGGTTCAGTGGTACTGCCCGAGAGAAACGAATCTACCAAGCGGAAGTAGTAATCATAATCGAGGATATGAAGGTTCTCAATGGTGCTTTGGTAGGTGATACGATTATCCGCACTGAATGTGACAAGCAGATCGAACATAGAAAGAGCATCCCTTAATGCACCGTCAGCTTTTTGGGCAATCAAGTGAAGAGCTTCCTCCTCGGTTTCAATGTTTTCTGATTCGGCGATCTTGACGAGGTGCTGGGTGATGTCGGAGACCTGGATCCTGTTGAAATCAAATATCTGGCAACGGGAGAGAATCGTGGGGATAACCTTATGTTTCTCGGTGGTGGCCAGGATGAAGATAGCATAGGAGGGAGGCTCTTCCAGGGTCTTCAAAAAGGCGTTAAAGGCCGCCGTAGAAAGCATGTGAACCTCGTCAATGATATATACCTTAAAATTACCTTGCTGAGGGGGGTATCTCACCTGGTCTATCAGGCTCCGGATATCGTCAACCGAATTATTTGATGCGGCATCCAGCTCAAAAATATTCAGCGTATTGCTCGCATTTTCATCAAAACCGTTGATCATCTTTGCGACGATCCGCGCACAAGTGGTTTTACCCACACCCCTGGGTCCGCAGAATAGCAAAGCCTGGGCCAACTGGTTGTTGCTTATAGCATTGGCAAGGGTGGTGGTAATGTGCGACTGGCCCACTACTTCTTCGAAGCCTTTGGGCCTGTATTTCCTCGCCGATACTACATAGTTCTCCATCCGCTGCAAATTATAAAATATTTAGCTAACAGCTAACGACTAAGGGCTAACAGTTGGTAAAGATGTAAACGCGTAGACGTGTGTACGCGTAGACGCGGAATCAGAATACTTTAGTAACTATTATTCCCCTTCCAACTACTCAACCACTCAACCACTGAGCTGCTGAACGTCCATTCTGTACCTTTTCAAGATTATTGTATTATGAGTGCAAAACCAAAATCAACTGGCTATGTTTCATCTATTTGCATTGGTATCTATTCTATTTGTTTGGCTGAATAATTCTCCTGAGACCTTTGAAAAGTACGACGTATCAAAACGGGACCATGAAATACAAGTGATTCTCAAATCTGGCGAGATTGTTAAGGATAAAATTTCTAAGAAGAAGGTTTCCGAGTTTACAATCGTGGTTTTAGATCCCAGCGGTGTTGAGGAGTATGAGGTCAGGAAATTCCGCGTACTACTGAGTGGTCAGGCGCCTCTTGAGTTTAAGGGAAATAGCGCGAAAATCGATACAAGAGAATCCACAGTATGCGCGATAAAAATTGATGAATTGCTTAGACTAAGTCCTGAAGGACCTGAGCTCGAGCAAATGGATTTGAGTGTGCATATATTCATGTTGGAAGAGTAAGTCATTTCCGAACGAAGTAATACCGGTTAATCGCATCGGAATTGGCTTCAATGATGTCTGGATTGCCATCATTGTTTAAATCAGCACTTATGATATCGTAGGTGCTGAACTCTTCATTCCCCAAGTCCACTTGTTTCCATTTTTCACCCCCGTTTGAATTGAGAAATATTCTATTGACCGAAGAGTTATTGGCGATGATGATGTCCAGGTCATTATCGTTGTCCAGGTCTTCGAGGTAGATCGAAAAAGTAGCGGAATTGGAATTATCGAATATAACTGACCGCTTGAAATCGATTTTCTCGTTTCCAAAATAAATTCGATTGGGTTCC
>JAHEKQ010000015.1:0-611 GCA_024638265.1 Flammeovirgaceae bacterium | reverse complement strand
CCGATGTTAGCAGTCACGATGTCGGGAAATCCATCATTGTCGATGTCTCCGACTTCGACAGCCCGGGTATTGTCATTCCCGGTCCCAAAAGGGACGGTATCCTTGAATTCTCCTGATCCGTCGTTGAGGTAGATAAAATTCGCCTGCTTGTCGCGATTGGCAAGAATCAGGTCGGGATGGCCATCCAGGTTGATATCAGCCACTTCCACATCGATAGTGGAATCGTCACTTGACCCGAAGCTGGCAGTTCGATCAAACTGGCCATTGCCATTGCCAAAACAGATCTCATTTGCTTTTCCGCGATTGGTAATTAAAATATCTATATGGCCATCCGAATCAAGGTCTGAAAGATTCAGGTTTCTCGTCGGAGCGTAAGTTTCCCCAAAGGATCCTCCAATACTGTAAATTCCTTTTCCGTCATTCAGGAATATGGAATTGGGGGCCATATCATTGCCAACGGCGATATCCAGGTCGCCATCGCCGTCCAGGTCAGCCAGTTCGGCAGCATAGGAAGTAGACTTCTCAATGCCGAGCTCCCTTTCAACGGTAAAGATTCCCCTGCCATTATTGATAAATACTCGATTCTGTCCCGGCCAGTGCCTTCCATTGGC
>JAHEKQ010000158.1 GCA_024638265.1 Flammeovirgaceae bacterium | reverse complement strand
ACATAAAAATTCTTTGCAAGTTCATCGTATTCTACGATCTTCCCTGTTGGAGACTTGTACCAAAGCCCTCTGGGAGTATCTTTCTTCTGCTCTGTTGCAGTTTGAATTCCTTTTTCTGTTCGTTTAAACCAAGCCGTCATAGTATCTACATTTTAAGTGCAAGATTCAACTTATAGGGTATTTACATTATTTAGATCCTCAAAGGCTTTCTTCAAGCGAGCTACAAAGGTTTTTTCTCCTTCACGTAACCACACCCTTGGGTCGTAGTATTTTTTATTTGGTTGATCATCTCCATCTGGATTACCGATCTGAGCCTGCAAATAAGCTCCTTTCCCTTGTATATAATCTCTGATCCCTTCCATAAAAGCGTACTGCAGGTCGGTATCAATATTCATCTTTATAACTCCGTAACTAATACCTTCCCTTATCTCCTCTAGGGTAGAACCCGATCCACCGTGAAATACAAAATCTATATGATTGTGTTCAACGCCGTATTTCTTTGTAATGTGTTCCTGTGAATTTTTCAGGATCTTAGGAGTAAGTTTCACATTACCTGGTTTGTAAACGCCATGTACATTTCCAAAGGCCGCTGCAATGGTAAATCTGTGACTAACTTTGGATAATTCTTCATAGGCATAGGCCACTTCTTCGGGTTGGGTATACAACTTGGAATCATCTACATCCGTGTTATCCACTCCATCTTCTTCTCCACCGGTAATACCCAGCTCAATTTCAAGGGTCATGTCCATTTTACTCATTCTGGAAAGATATTCCTTACAGATCTCGATATTCTCTTCTAAAGGTTCTTCAGATAGATCTATCATATGTGAGCTGAAAAGCGATTTTCCTGTTGCCTTAAAATGAGTTTCACTAGCATCAAGAAGTCCATCTATCCATGGAAGTAGTTTCTTGGCGCAATGATCTGTATGTAAGATAACGGTGGCACCATAGGCCTCTGCTAATTCATGAATATGTTTTGCGCCTGCGATGGCACCTTTGATGGCTGCCTGCTGGCCGTCGTTAGAAAGACCTTTTCCGGCATTAAACTGAGACCCTCCATTCGAAAATTGGATGATCACCGGGGAATTAAGCGCAGCTGCAGTTTCGAGTACAGCATTAATAGTATTGGAACCTATTACATTAACCGCGGGAAGGGCAAAACCTTTTTTCTTTGCATAATTGAAGATCTCCTGAACTTCATTACCCGTGGCAACACCTGGTTTTATATTGTGAGACATAGTATTTCGTTTGATTTGTTAGTATGGTTACTCGCGCAAAAGTAATAAAATAATTAGGTCTAAAAAGGATAATTGATCCCTATTTGTATGACTGCATTGCCGAAATTGTAGTCTCTAAACCATCTTTTGGAAGGGATCTCAGCAGGATTATAAGTCTTAAATCCGGCATCTACCCTAAATACGAAATAGGTGAAATCGTATCGCAGACCGAAGCCTGTTCCTAAGGCAATATCGCCTAAAGAATCAAAACCACTAAAGGTTTTGGCCGGGTCGTCTACATTATCCCAGACATTCCAGATATTCCCGGCATCTGCAAAAAGAGCCCCTTTAATATTGCCAACAACAGGGAAACGGTATTCAAGATTAAAAGCGAGTTTTAGATTCGCCTCATTGAAATCATTAATATCACTAGAACTACCGGGGCCCAGCGAATAAGGGAACCAGGCCCTGTTATCATTAGATCCACCGGCAAAATAACTCCGAACAAAAGGAACGCTTTCTGAATTTCCATAAGGGGCGGCTACGCCAATAAAGCTATGGAAGGCCAGTACATTAGATCTATTTAGATCCCAGTATTTTATAAAATCGAACTCTGTCTTTATATATTGAGAATAGGGCACGCCGAACACCAATAAATTATTATCGTCGTTTTGGTTGAAAGGAAAGATGTAAGACATGGCAGAAAGAAGATTCCCGGCACTTTCTAATTTTAATCGAAACTGATAAAAACTATTATCATTAATACCGCTTTTGTTGTTTTTGGTAAACGTATAATTGCTGGAAAAGATCAAATTATTTTCTGTAAGCCGTGCTCGTCGTTCTTCAATTCTGCTAACATCTATAAAATCATCAGAACTGGAGGTAACGGTTCCATCCAAAATTGCCTGTGTGAAACCGGTTGTTCCTACTGGGATAAGTAATCTTGGGTCATTTGGATCATCAGTGGCCTCATAGAAATCAGATAGGGAAGGATCATTCTCATAGATGTCGGCACTTGCAATATCATCTAGTTGCTTATAACTACTACCATAAACATTAAAGAAGCGGTCGGGATTTACATTTCTTACATAGAGTATATTTAATAGCTCAATTGTATTTTTTCGATAATTATCGGGCACCCAGGTGTAACCAAGAATTGTATTTAAGGTTTGTTTGTCCAGGCCAATGTTCTTTTGAAAACTTGTTCCTGCCGAGATCCTTGTTTTTGGGAGCATGTAATAAGGAACAATTTTTTTGGTATTGAACAATGGGAACCAAATTCGAGGGAAGGTTAGATTAATATCTGCGCCAATTTCAGAGAAAAAATCTTCCGGGAGCGAGGTGTCGCTTAATAAGCCAAAAGATCCTCTGGCAGACAGACTTAGGGTTTCTGCTCCCCCAAATACATTCCGGGTTATTAAGGAACTACTGAAGCCTATTCCAAGTCGTTGAATGTTAGAATGGGTCACATCCAGGTTTAGACCCAGAGAATATTTTTGTCTTGCAGTGAGAAAAATATTCGAGATCAGTTTAGTTTGTGTGCTGTCTTCAATGATCTGAATATTGGGATATTTAAAGGTATTTAGGTTCGTTATTTGACGGTATGTACGTAGTCTGTCCAGATCTCTGTATACACTATCCTTTCCCAGGAAGATGGCATCGGTGAGGGCCTTAGGTTTGTAACGTAATCTGTCCTTAAAATATATGGTGTAGTTTTCAAACTCCTGAGTTTGGAGTTCACTCTCCTCATCTCCAAAATTATAGTCAGCATAAATATTGATCTTTTCAAAGGAAAATACTTTGTACTCTGAAGTTGTTACAGCACTATCCCCACGTTTCCGTAAATTTTCAATATTCAATTCCACCTTCATTTTCTGATCGTCCATAATTTCCGTAGTATCCCGAAGAATATCATAGGTAATAGAGCTCTCCTGGAAATTATACACCCCGGTATTTCTAAAAAGCTCTGTTAGTCGTTGTCTTTCATTGTTGAAGTCAACAAGATCAAATTGTTTATTTTCCTTAATAAAAGAGGCTTTCTTGTGTAAGGTGTATATAGAATCTATAGCTGGGGATGCTATATTCTTGGATAATGAATCAATGATATATGGCTTTCCTAAGTTGATTAGGTAATCAATGGCCGCACGCTGACTCCTTTTTTCCTTGATGATCTCAAAAGAGGTTGAATTATTAAAATAGCCTTTGCTTCCGTAATAAGCGCTAAGGCGCTGCAAGGTTTTTCTTGTTCGGCTGGTGTCTATGATGACCGGAGCCTCCCCGATCTTTTTTAACCATTCACTGTAACCTTTTACCAAAAAGGACTCCCTCAAAGCGTCCACTTGTTTTTGTGATAAGAAAGATGCCAGGCGCTCTTCACGCTCTGGTTTTCTGTGTAACCAGGCCTGATATAAGGAATCAGGATCTTTTTTGGCCAGGTTGTATAAGTTTAGTCGCAAAGGATATCCAAGTACACGGGTATTAGGTTCCTGAACAATAAGACTTTTAATTTCTTCATCAACAACTTTTTCCCCATCCGTGATAATGCTATTTCTGGTGAGCAGTAATTCATCTTCTTCCACTCTTTTTAAGGCATTGCAGGAAGTAAGCACTGCGATAAGCAAGAAGATACCTATTTTAG
>JAHEKQ010000157.1 GCA_024638265.1 Flammeovirgaceae bacterium | reverse complement strand
GCGAAGCGGTCGCTGTAATAGGTCGACAGCCATGCAGTGGCATAACCTCCATAGGATCCACCGGTTACACCCACCTTATCCTTGTCTACCAGGCCACTTTCAATCAGGTAATCTACTCCATCCACGATGTCATCGAATTCCTTACCGGCAAGGTCACCCTGGCTCGATTTGGCAAACTCTACTCCTCTGCCCGTGCTTCCACGGTAGTTGGGATAGAATACGGCAAAACCATTGGCAGCTCCCATTTGTCCAACACTTGAGTAACCCGTAAGCCATCCATTGTTGTAGTGTGATTCAGGACCGCCGTGCACAACGGTGATCATGGGGTACTTATTACCTTTAACCTCATTTAAAGGCCGTATCAGGATTCCTTCAATTTCCCGGCCATCCCGGGCTTTATAGGATATTACTTCCTGTGGAGCAATTTTTCGGTCTTTCAGCCAAGGGTTGCTGTCGGTCATCCTTTTTGGGGCTTTGTCATTCTGACCCATTATAAAAAGCTCCCTGGGATGCATGGGAGAATCAGCGAGAAATGCGTAACCCCCATTGGGAATTTGATGCATGGAGGTGATGTTGATATCCTTCGGTGAAAGTACCTTTTTCATCGCTGATCCGTCGGAACGAATAGTACCTATTTCACTCATGGTTCCAACACTGGAAAGGAACACTATCGTTTTATTATCCTTCCATTCTATATCATCAAAACTACCTTCATAATCTTTATCCAGGTTTTTAGGAGTGCCTCCGCTTGCAGGTACTACCAGTAGCCTGCCCGGGGCAGGGTCATGGATATCTTCACCCGCCAGGAAGGCCAGGGTTTTGCCATCGGGACTCCAGCTGATTTCGCCCAGTTTGGATGAATGATCGACTTCACCCATTACCTCGAAGGAACCAGCTTTCAGTACTGAAATTTTTTGTGCCATGTAGAAATCATCTACAAGAGGAGAAGGGGAGGTTACCACTACAATGGATGAACCATCGGGACTCCAGTTTGCCGCGGAAAAATGCCCCTCCATATTTATGGTAGTTGATTTTCCCGTTTCCATATTATGGACATAGGCTTTTCTGAAAGTCAGGTCTTCTTCGTAGATCTCAGGCTCATAAGGAAGCTCAGGTCCGGAATCATCGGCCGTTTTTGGTTCCCCGGCAATGTAGAGCAATTGTTTGCCATCCGGCGCCCAGACATAGGTCGAAATTGAACTGGAAGCTGAGTATATCCTGCTTGCTTCACCCCCGGTCAGGGATATTTCATACAGAGAGGTTGAGGAATCACCATCGCGACGGCTCAGGAACGTAATCGAGTTATTGCCGGGACGGAATTTTGCGGCTCCGAGGCTTCCCTGTGTCACGAAAGACATAGTTTTTCCAGTGGAGACCTCCAGGAGATAAAGATGATTTCGGGAGGTCCTGTTCTCTTTCAGGGGATCTGCCGGATCGGACAGGGTATACGCGATATAATCTCCAGATGGAGAGACAGACAGGGAAGTGACACTCTTGATTTTGGCCACGTCCAAAGGCGTGATCACATCCTGTGCTCTGGCACCAAGGAATACCACCGATACGAACAGGATGAGGAAACTTATCTTTCTAATCATAATTCTATGTATTGGTTCGATATGTAATTCAACGAAGGTCGCACCTTGCTTGTAATTATGCTATGATATTCATCAGGTTCGGGTTATACAATTTACATTAAAACTGTATATCATAAGTAGCCTCAAATTGCTGAGGGATAGAATCGGGATCTTCATCGAGGTTCTGCCGCAGGTCAATTTCAATCCCCCGGGCGATAGTAGAGATCGGGACATCATTTGCCGTGCCTTCGAATGGATTTTCTCCCGTTCTTCCAATCCGTTCCATTGTGTGAAATATCCAGGCGACTGCAGTGTAAATAGGTGCGGCTAACCATGGGAACCACTTGCCGATGATTGGGGATTCGGTTGCTATGGAGGCACTGATCTCAATAAACTGTGGAACAAGTGCGATCGGCAACAGCAAGATCAAAAGCCACATGAAATATTTATTTAAAGTGGCGTATTGCCTGGGGTACGGAAAATTCTTTATCCTCTCTGTCTGGCCTTGAAGGGTAAATAGTTCCTTGATGATATTTTCGATTTCCAAAAATGAGAACTCCCAAATTCCACCCCTTTGTTCTAGCTCTTTCAGATGCTTCGATTGGAGGTTGAGCAGTGCTGTCTGTTTATTGGATTTACTCAATGTGTACTTCAATTCTTCATTGTTAAGGTAGGGTTTGAGTTCTTCTTCAAGGGTAGTCTTACTTTCTGGGGGAAAAATGCCCCATTCTGTATTCGTTTTATGGTCACTTGTGGTTTCCCATAGTTTTCTCTCCCGCATGGCATAGCGCAAAGCGGTCATCCAGGCAATATGCCTGTAGGTAAGGATTTTGATTTCACTTTCTGCCGGATATCCGTCAGTGTCTTTCACCATATCCTTTACGAATATTCCAAAGGTCCTCGAGGTATTTACAATACCTCCCCAGATCTTGCGGGCCTCCCAGATACGACTGTAAACAGAGTTGTTCTGGAAACCAATGACAAAGGCAACAGCAGTACCTATCAGGGCCATGGGTGTCCATGGAATTTTAAGCCACTCCACGCCGAGGAAGGTGTAGATGATAATCCAGGCAATGATATATAGTAGGAAGCCGAGTGTTTCATAACGGGTCCACAGGGCCATATCCTTGATCTTATAAACTTTTCGGGTGTACACGGATTTTTAATTAGGTTTAAATATGGCAAGATAAAAGTTCGATGGACATTTTTCCATTTAATGCTTCAATGGATATACCATCGGCGCAAGTAGACAACGCTTTCCTTGCTCTCCGCTCGCTCACTCTCAATCCCCGCTCTCCCTCTTTGCTTCCCCCAATTGAAAGCTACTGGCTATTAGCATCTATCATTATCATCTATCATCTAATTACTCCTCCTCCCCGAGTTCCCCAAATTTGTTATATTCATACAGGATAAGCATCCACATCATGAGAACATTATTCTTGCTGTTGACCCTGATTATTTGGCTACCATCTCTTGCACAGGAAGAGGGAACAAAAGACAATAGAAATTTCCGCTTTGGATTCGGTATGAATATAAGTGCTGACTTCCTAGATCCTGCTCGTGCCGAAGATTATGGTATTGCCAAGACTGGTATGACCTGGATAGATATGTATATCAGGTTTAATATCCTGAAATATGTGAATATTGACGGCGGATTAGCCGTGTCAAATTTTAAAGATAAAATGCCTTTCACGGAAGCGGTCGTATTTACACAGGGATCTCTTTCAGGCTTGCCGAGTGAGGCAAAATCATCTATTGTTTCCGGTGGATTCTATTATTCGATTGGTACTTCGGTTACCATTGCCAAGAAGTTCAGCCTGATTGGTGAAGTGGGACAGTGGAATTTTTCCGCTTCCAGAAAGATTACCCAATGCAGCGACTGCAGTAAAACTGAACTCGGAACTACCGCCGGACCCTATGCTCAGGTTGGAATCGGTCTTCCCCAGCAGGAAGATAGTATTACCGGGGAGTTTTATGTCACATATACTCAGTTCTTCTCTGACGATTTTCGCTGGGCAGTAGGGATCGGATTTACTCTGCTTTATTAATTTTTACCCGCCAAAACTATGGACTCCCAACTATTGGCAGTCGTGTACACGGTACTCATGTTGATAGTAATGCTTTTTCAACTGGCGCTAGCCCTTGGTGCACCGTGGGGAGCGGCTTCGATGGGAGGGAAGTATCCCGGAAAATATCCTCAGCGAATGAAAATGGTAGCAGTCGCTAATATTTTCCTTCTTGGTTTTCTGATTGTGATTGTCCTATCCAAAGTGGGCCTTATAC
>JAHEKQ010000070.1 GCA_024638265.1 Flammeovirgaceae bacterium | reverse complement strand
ATGATTGACACTTTCCGGCCACTCAAGGTGACAAAAAATGCAATGAGAATAGACGATGGAAAATATTACAAATCCTGGATCGAATAAAATTCAAAAATATTAGAGATATGTCAACACAAGCTATACCAAAGGTTTTTGCAGATGCAGAAGACTTTATGCCCATTAACGGTACTGACTATATTGAATTATACGTCAGTAATTCGAAGCAGGCAGCCCACTATTACAAAACAGCATTCGGCTTCCAATCCCTGGCTTACGCCGGACTCGCATCAGGTTTGCGTGACCGGGAATCCTATGTACTGGTACAGGATAAGATCAGGTTGGTACTTACTTCACCTCTCCATCCTGGTACAGAGATAGGCAGGCATATTGATCATCATGGTGATGGAGTCAAGGTAGTAGCACTATGGGTGGATGATGCCACTAAAACGTATAATGAGGCAATATCCAGGGGAGCTGAATCCTTTATGGAACCCAAAGTGGAAAAGGATGATGACGGTCAGGTTGTCCGGTCAGGTATTCATACTTATGGTGAAACGGTCCATATTTTCGTTGAGCGGAAAGACTATAAGGGAATATTTTTGCCGGGGTACCAGCGATGGGAATCCAGCTATAATCCCTCGTCCACAGGACTGAGGTATGTTGATCATATGGTAGGCAATGTCGTATTGGGAGAGATGAACAAGTGGGTGGAATTTTATGCTAAAGTGATGGGTTTCACCCAGATCGTTTCGTTCGATGACAAGGATATTTCTACAGAATACACTGCCCTGATGAGCAAGGTGGTAGCCAACGGGAACGGAAGGATAAAATTTCCAATCAATGAACCCGCTGAAGGCCGAAAAAAATCACAGGTGGAGGAGTACCTTGATTTCTATGGTACTGCTGGAGTTCAGCATATTGCTGTGGCTACCGATAATATCATCGAAACTGTATCAGGCCTTCGGGACAGGGGAGTAGATTTTCTCTATGTTCCGGAGACCTACTATGAAAATGTCCTCGACCGGGTAGGTGAGATTGACGAAGACCTGAAGGCCTTGAAAGATCTCAATATCCTTATTGACAGGGATGATGAAGGGTATCTATTACAAATATTTACCAAGCCGGTCGAACCCAGGCCCACTATGTTTTTTGAGATCATCCAGCGTAAAGGGGCACAAAGCTTTGGGAAAGGTAATTTCAAAGCATTGTTTGAGGCGATTGAAAGAGAACAGGAATTGAGAGGAACACTGTAAATCAAATGGAGAAACTGAGTAAAGTATGTTGGGTGCCCGTCAAGGAAGATTCCGATTTTTCCATTCATAATCTTCCATACGGAATATTCTCTGCTGATGGGGTCCCAAAGACTGCAGGAGTTGCTATAGGGGATTATATTATGGATCTGAATTGGTTTCAACTCAACGGCTATTTCAACGAACTTCAATTACCCGAGGGTATATTCCGAAATGAGTATTTAAATGATTTCATAGGAACAGGAAAAGAAAACTGGACCGCTTTGCGAACCAGGATACAGTCCATACTTACAGAAGAGGAAAACAGTCACCTGTTGAGATCCACCGGGATGTACCGGCAGGATATGATGCGAATGCATATACCTGTCAGGGTAGGTGATTATACCGATTTTTACTCCAGTGAGGAACATGCGACCAATGTGGGGACCATGTTCAGGGGGAAGGATAATGCCTTAATGCCCAACTGGAAACATATGCCGGTTGCATATCACGGTCGGGCATCATCCATAATTGTTTCGGGGCAACCAATTCATCGTCCAAAAGGACAAATGATGCCACCTGATTCGGAGAAACCGGTGTTTGGCCCGTCCAGACTTCTCGATATCGAATTGGAAATGGCGTTTATCGTGGGAAAGGATTCTTCCCTTGGCCAATCAATCAGTACGGAAGAAGCAGAGGACCATTTATTCGGAATGGTCATTTTCAATGACTGGTCAGCCCGGGACATCCAGAAATGGGAGTATGTACCTCTGGGTCCATTTCTCGGTAAGAATTTTGCCTCATCAATTTCCCCATGGGTGGTGACAATGGACGCACTGGATCAATTCCGAACTCATGGACCTCAACAGGACCCGAAGGTTTTACCTTACCTCGAGTACGATGGCGACAAAAGCTACGATATAGAGCTGGAGGTTTACCTGCAGCCCAATGGAGGTGAACCTTTCAAAATCACTAAGAGCAACCACAAGTACCTCTACTGGACCATGGCCCAGCAATTGGCTCATCATACTGTAAATGGATGCAATATTAATATCGGGGACTTATGTGCCAGTGGCACAATTAGCGGACCCACTCCGGACAGCTATGGATCATTACTTGAATTGACATGGAGAGGTGAAAAGCCCATACGCCTCCCTGACGGGTCGGAGCGTAAATTTTTGGAAGATCATGATACAGTGATTATGAAAGCTTATTGTAGAAAAAATGAGATCAGGATTGGATTTGGCGAGGTGAAAACTCAATTACTTCCCGCCTTATGATAGTAGATCCCCATGAAATTTCAGCTGCTGGTATGCAACGATACATGCTCGGAGCCGTTGCTCCCCGTCCAATTGCCCTCGTGAGTTCAATTGATTCGAATGGAAATGTGAACCTCAGCCCATACAGCAATTTTAATTTTTTTGGTGCGAATCCGCCAATTATGATATTCTCCGCCTCGAGAAGAGTGCGAAACAATACTACCAAGCACACGCTGGAAAATGCCAGTGAAACCCGTGAGGTGGTAGTTAACATCGTGAGTTTCGACATGGTCGAACAAGTATCCTTGAGCAGTACAGAATATCCGAAAGGCACTAATGAATTCATTAAATCAGGCTTGACCGAAGTGCCCAGCTTAAAGATCCGACCTCCCAGGGTGGAGGAATCACCGGTTTCATTTGAATGTAAGGTAAATGATATTGTTCCCCTGGGTACTGAAGGTGGCGCCGGAAACCTGGTGATTTGCAAGGTATTGTTAATGCATATCAATGATAAAATCCTGGACCAGGATCATATGATCGATCCTTATAAATTGGATGCTGTAGCGCGTATGGGTGGAAACTGGTACAGTAGAGCCAATGGCGAAGTGCTGTTCGAGGTGGAAAAACCCCTTGCAGACCAGGGTATAGGTTTCGACCAGCTACCCGAAGAAGTATTTGAAATGGGTTTCAGCAAGAATCAGTTGGCCAGGCTTGCCAATATCAGGCAATTGCCCGATCAAAAAGTGCATCCTGTTAAAAATCGCGCTGAGATTATTGAAATGGTAAAGATCATGCTACGTGAAAAAGACACATTGGGAGCCTGGGCACATCTTTTGGGTTTAATAGATGCAGAAAAATGAAAAACGGGAAGACCTACAAGTTTGGTATATACCTCGATATGACGGCAAAGGCCATTAAGCAGGATATACTAAGAAGATTCCGGGAGAATGGCATAACATTAACCCCTGAGCAATGGGCTGTACTAAGCGTATTGAGAACCAGGGACCATACTTCTCAAAAAGATCTTGCGGATTTTACTTTTAAGGATGCCCCAACGGTATCAAGGATCATTGATCTACTTAATAATAAGGGATTGTTAGTTCGAACCTCTGACCCCAAAGATCGCCGGAAATTCAATGTTAGTCTCACCGAGGAAGGAAGGGAACTCATTAACCGTTCGGAACCGATTATTATGGAAGCCCGGGCGAAAGGGTGGGAAGGCCTGAACGATACAGATTACCATGAGTTGAAACGTATACTCGATACAATTTATAGCAACATTAATTATATGTAACCTCGCCCTGATTACTGTACTGAGGATTGTTCCATTGATCAGAAATAGGTTATAAATAGATAATTCACTTAAGAATAAGCCTTTCTTATCATCTACAGCTGACGAATAATTCTATTCACCTTGAATAATTGACTGTATAGTTTTATTTCAATGAAAATCTTCTATTTTAATAATTAATAAGCATTTCTAACATGTTTTGATGTAGTATTGATGAGGTGGTTGTAATAGTTTGAAGTATTAATGTTGTGGGTGATATTTTGTATAGTTCACCACTCATTAAGAAATTGTGCATTAATTCCGAACGTAAACTTAGTCCGGAGATCAAAACCTAATTTGAACAATATGATAAGAAGCTTACTGAGATGGCGCAATTGGGCGTCTTTATTGTTCCTGTTATCCTTGTCTTCACTGGCATTCGCTCAGTCCAAGACGGTGACCGGGACCGTGACTGATGAATCGGATGGGGGAGCCCTTCCCGGTGCAACAATTCGAATAGAAGGAACCACAACAGGAACTGCTACAGATTTTGAAGGACAATTCAGTCTTTCAGTGAATGATGGCGACGTTCTGATTGTTTCCTTTGTCGGTTATACAGAGAAAAGGATAGAGGTTGCAGGTCGTACGGTAATCAACATTGCCCTATCACCTTCCCTATCTCAACTCCAGGAAGTGGTTGTCATAGGATATGGTGTTCAGGAGAAAAGAGTTGCCACGGGAAGTATATCGAAAGTAACCAACGAAGATATTGAAGGATTCAATGTAGCAAGTGTTTCTTCTGCATTGGATGGAATTGTTTCCGGAATCATTGTAAATGAATCTTCCGGACAACCCGGTGCAGGGAAATCAATATTGATCAGAGGTATCAGTACCAATGGCGATAACACTCCTTTATATGTGGTTGATGGAATGCAGGTAGGAAATATTGATAATCTCAATCCTAACGACATTGAAAGTATTGATGTATTAAAGGATGCGGCCTCAAGTGCCATTTATGGAGCAAGGGCGGCTAACGGTGTAATTATAATCACTACAAAGAAAGGTACAGAAGGGGTAGGAGAAATTTCCTACGAGGGGTTTACCTCTGTTTCTACGCCTTGGAAATTACCGGAAATGCTCAACTCCGAGGATTATGTGACCCTCACCCGGGAGAAGTTTGCCGCTTCTGGTCAGACCTCTTCGTTGGATCTGCTCGGCTTCCCTACTTCAGGTGCCGGATTGACTTCGACTGATTGGATGGATGAGATATTCAATAATGCCAGCGTACAACAGCACAGTCTGACGGCCACCATGAACAATGCATTCTTCTCGGCGGAATACTGGGATCAGAATGGGGTTGTAGGTGGAGACAAGTCCAACTACAGAAGATACGCACTAAGGTTGAATTCCACGAAGGAGATTAACGAATATGTCAAGGTTGGAGAGAACCTGTACATTAACAGGGTTGAAAACCAGGGAATTGGTACGAACAATGCATTTGGAACTGTAATTGCCGATGCCTTTGCGTATGATCCCCTTACCGAAGTATATGATGCCAATGCACAGTATGGATTTGCACAGAGCCCCTGGGTTCAAAAGGAATACATTAATCCACTGAGCAGGTTATTCCTCGCAGACAATACCGGGCATTCTGACAATATTGTAGGTAATATATACCTCGAGATTAAACCCATTGATGGCCTGACTCTTCACTCGGATTTGGGGATTGATTATTACTGGTATAATTACCAGTCTTTCACTCCGGACTACGCTTTCCATCCCGCCTTTGTTAATGTCAATAATGATGTAACACAGGGATATGGATTCGGCGAGGCCCTCCAGGTAGAAAATTATCTCAATTACAAAAAGAGCTGGGGTGATAGTGATCTGGATATTGTCGTGGGTACATCTTACAGGACCCAACAATTTGAGACTGCCGGGGGGTCGACGTCCTCAATTCCCGATGCTGTCAAGTTCGATCAGAACTGGCAATGGATAAATGCCGGGCAGGATACCACTGACCTTGCATTTGGAACGAAAGGAGTTGATTACAGGCTGATCAGCTATTACGGAAGGGCCATATATAATTATAAAGGCAAATACCTCCTTACAGGAACACTGCGACGTGACGGTTCCAGCAATTTCGGACGTAATAACCGGTGGGGAGTATTTCCTTCGGTTTCCGTGGGATGGATTATTTCCGATGAAGATTTCTTCCCATTGGATCAGGTCAGTTTTATGAAGATCAGGAGTAGCTGGGGAGTCAATGGAAATGACAGGATTTCACCGCTTTCTTTTGCCTCACGAATTGAAAATGTCTTTAACTACCCGTTCGGAGTTAATCCTCAGTTGGTTACAGGTGCTGCACTAGCCACCCCTCCCAATCCAAATATCAAATGGGAAGAAAGTGTTCAATTTGACATTGGACTGGAGGTTAGGCTTTTTAACGATAAGCTCACCACGGAATTTGATTTTTATGTCAAGAATACTAAAGATCTGCTAATGGCGGAATCTATTCCCGGATACCTTGGTGCGACCAACAACCCGATCAGTAACCTGGGTGAGATTCAGAATATTGGGTTTGAATCGGCAATTTCCTACAGGTACGTGGTTGGTGATTTGAAATTAAGTACAAGCCTGCAGTATACTACCTTCAAGAATAATGTAGTCGAAGTGGCTGGCGATGCAGGATTCCTCAATGGATGGGGATGGCCGGTGCGAAACACAGCGATTACCAGGATGTCGGAAGGATTTCCAATAGGTCATTTTGTTGGATACCAGACGCTGGGTGTTTTTCAGTCACAAGCTGATGTATTCGGACATATTGGCTCAACAGGTGATCCACTTCAGCCAAACGCCTCTCCCGGAGATCTTATCTTCGAGGATACCAACAACGACGGTGTCATTAATTCGGATGATATTGGAGATATTGGCAATCCCTGGCCCAGTCATATTTTTGGACTGACTTTGAATGCCCAGTACAAGGCATTTGATTTCACGGTGATTGTTAACAGCCAGCTTGGGCATGATATCTACCGGACTTATGAACGATCTGATATTACATTTACCAATTATCAGACCTTCTGGAAAGACCGGTGGACGGATTCAAATCCAAGTAGCGAATACCCACGATTGATCAGTACTGATCCGAACAACAACCAGCGGCCTAGTAGCTTCTACGTTGAGGATGGGTCTTTCTTACGTGTTAGAAACTTACAAGTGGGATACAGCCTGTCACCCGATATGCTGGAAAAGGTGAAACTGAAAGCACTTAGGATATATCTCACCGGGAATAACCTTTTCACCTTGACTAATTATAAAGGATTTGATCCTGAGATCGGAACCGATGGTTGGATACTCAATACCGGAATCGATAAAGGATACTATCCTTCGAACCGAACATTTGGCGCAGGAATCAGGGTAACTATGTAAATGGAATGAAGAGAATGAAAACTACTATCAAAATATTAACGATGACTGCTGTGCTGGCGTTCAGTGGCAGCAGTTGCAATGAAGATTTATTGGATGTTGAACCAGTAAATGAGTTCTTATCCGAAAATTATTATGTAAGCGACGAGCAGGTCTTTGGTGGACTTGTTGCCGCCTATGACCCACTTGCCTGGTCGATGGCCTACGGCCAATGGATCTCAACTGTAATGTACGGTGAGATCCGATCGGACAATGCTAACGCCGGGGGAGACCCTTCGGATAATGACCAACCGGGATGGCAGGAGATTGATGATTTAAGAGAGACCAATACTAATACGGTGCTGCATCCACTTTATCGCAGAAACTATATTGGCATATTCCGTTCAAATCTCGTGATCAATAATGTCGATCTTCAAAGTCCCGATGTAACCAGGTTTAAGGCAGAAGCCAAGTTTTTACGGGCTTATTACCATTTTGAATTATTCAAACATTTTGGTCCGATCCCGGTTGTTTTAACTCCTTTAACTCCGGATGATACCAACCTGGAAAGAAATACGATGGACGAAGTATTTAATGCCATTGTAAGCGACCTTGATGATGCTGTAGCTGTACTTCCGGCCACTTTATCTGACCAGGAGGCTGGCAGAGCTTCCAAAGGAGCTGCTCAGGCGTTATTAGGTAAAGTTTACCTGTACTGGGCTGATATGGACAATGATGACCAGGCCAAATTCGATTTGGCCGCTCAGAATCTGCAGGCAGTGGTAGACTTAGGTCAGTATCAGCTCGTGGATGATTATGCCGGATTGTGGCAGTATAATGTTAAAAACACCACTGAAGCAGTTTTTGAAATTCAGCATACCAACCTTTGGCCTTCCGATTGGGGATGGTTTGAAGGAATCGGAGGAAACGGAATTGTTCAGCTTTGTGGAATCAGGGGTCTCTGTTCTGATCATCCCGATTACGAAGCCGGTTGGGGATTCATGATGCCTACGGAAGAATTATATGACTCTTATTTGGGAGATGATACTTATCGCAGGAGAGCCACTGTGGTTTCTGTTGCAGACCTTACCCAGGATCTGGTGGATGCAGGTATTAACTCCTGCAATACTACGGTGGATATCACCCAGAACAACTCAACGGACTATACCGGTTACTTTCAGATTAAGTTTTCCAATTGGAAAAACTATTCCGGAAATAATGTTAACGGGGGAGATCCCAACCTCACCAAGGATGCGAACACGTATGCGATCAGGTATGCAGATGTACTTCTGATGCTTGCTGAAGCCCTTGAAAGGGGAACAGGTTCTTCTGTCGATGCCATGAACTATGTAGATATAGTCAGAGAAAGGGCATTCGGACCTGGTGACAATACCGGACTGTTCAGGACTGCACAGGATATCATGACTGACGAAGGTTGGACACTCCTGGAAGTAATTCGATATGAACGAAGAGTAGAATTAGCCATGGAAGGTGACCGTTGGTACGACCTCGTGCGATCGGGAAGGGTGAGTATAGACCTTTTCGCAAACGATACCCGTCCTAATTCTACACAAGATAATTTTGACCAAAATGATTTGTGGTTGCCGATATCACTGGAAGAAACCAGTGTAGTGAAAAACCTCACTACGTATCCGGACCCCAGTCTATTTAACTAATCAGTACTTAAATTTGTAACACTAACTTTAAATTATAATGCAAAAATTATTTACAACATTTAGACCTTTTGCCGTTATCGGATTACTCCTTATGGGGGTGGTAATGGTGAATTCATGTAGTGAAGATCCTGAGCCTTTGCCAGATCCTGTTGCTTCATTTCAGTTCGAAGTGGATGGCGCTAATTTTCTTCAGGTAGCCTTCACCAACTTCTCTCAGAATGCAACTTCGTATTCGTGGGATTTCGGCGACGGAAACACATCTACGGATGAAAGCCCAACGCATACATACAGCGCAGCTGGTACTTATACTGTAGAATTGACTGCAAGTAACGACGACAATGTAACCTCCACTAAATCGGAAACAGTAATGGTTACTGATCCCAATGAGGAACTAACACGTCTGGCAGGTCAAACCAGCAGAACCTGGTACCTCCAGCGTGAGGAAATTGCCCTCGGTATCGGACCATCAAAGGATGATAACCAATGGTGGAGCTTCGGTGGAGTAACTCCCCTGGCTGACCGTCCATGTATTCTTGACGACCAGTATACTTTCCACAGGGATGGAACTTTTGAGTTCAATTCCAATGGAACCATTTTCATTGATTCTCCTGGTAACGGTGGATGGAAGGACACCGAAGGATGCTATGAGGAAACTGAGCCAGATGTATTCACCGGACCTAATGCAGAAGATTTGTCAGCATTTGCCAGTGGTGGAAGCTATACGTTCGACCTGAATTCAAGTGCAGGTACTCTTACACTGAACGGAACAGGTGCTTACGTTGGACTTCCCAATAAGACAGCGGATGGAGATAACTATGTCCCTATCTCAGTCAAAACATACGAGATTTTCAATTTCGTGGATGGTGACATCGCAGATTCATTAGGTATTTCATTGGTGGGTAATGGTTTTGTCTGGAATTTCTACCTGGTACATTACGATGACATCAACAATCTGCCTGATATTCCTCAGCAGTTGCCAAATGCTGCATATTCGTATGAAGCTACTGATTTGACCGTTCAATTTACGAACACTTCAAATCCTGCTGCTATTAATTTCTCTTGGATGTTTGGTGATGGCAATACTTCTACGGAAGCGAGCCCATCTCATACCTATGCATCAGCGGGTACTTATGATGTGACCCTTACCACCAATGATGGTCAGGGAAATGAAGCTTCTGAAACTAAGACCATTACAGTGGGAATTGCAAATCCTGCCCCTCCTACAATGGGTCATACGTTTGATGTAGCAGGAGCTGATCTTCTTGAGACTATCTATGGTGCATCAACTATAGAGCTCGGCGTTGATGATCCTACAGATGTTAATGCGCCTAAAGTGGGTAAATTCACAAGGGTAGATACTGAGGCTTTCCAGGAAGCTAAGATGTCTTTCAACCCTGCTTCTGATATTGATTTTCAGAACCTTACTACCCTTAGTTTCGAGGTGTATTTGCCCAGCACAAACGATCACAGTGGTCCTTTGAACAGGAATGTGATTGTTGGACTGGCTGATGAAAGTGTTAATCCAGATCCGGCCAACTGGTGGGAGGATAACACTGAGTATGCAACAGAACTTACTGCGAACCAAATGGACCAGTGGGTGACGTTGACTTATGATTTGGCGACTCCTAATTCCGGAGCTAACCAGGCAGATCCAGATACCCGAAACGATCTGGATATGGTTTATATCAATATTGGTGGTGGAAACCACAATGTTGGAGCAATATTCTATATCAGGAATCTGTCATTCGACTAAATATCTAAAAACCGCATGGCCATCTGGGATCCCTCAGATGGCCATTTTTTTTCTACTTCTATGAAATATTTCTCAATACTCGTGCTGATTATACTTCTGGCTTGTAATGAAGAGCCCCCTAAAGTTGATTTTCCGGTAGTGAGCATCTCTGATATCGAGGTGTCTGAAGGCAATGTAGATCGTGAAATATTTGTCAATCTTGTTCTCTCTGCTCCTTTTGAACAATCTGTAACCCTTACGTTAAATACTACCGACGGAACTGCTTTGGCAGATTCGGATTATGAGGGATTAAATAACGAAATAGTGATTTTCGAGCCATTTGACCTGGCTGAATCGGTGAGTCTAACGGTGATTGGAGACCCGGTTTTTGAAGAAGATGAGACTTTCCAGGTGGAAATTACTTCCGCAGAGAATGCAGAAGTCGAGAATAGTACTGCAACTGTTACACTTTCCAATGATGATGTTGGAACCTATGCACTCATTTGGAGTGATGAGTTTAATTCTGGTTTGAGCCCCGACTGGACCTATGAGATTGGTGGAAGTGGTTGGGGGAATAATGAGTGGCAATATTATACAGATCAAAATACTTCCGTAAGTAATGGGAATCTTGTGATTGAAGCTCGAAAAGAGGGTTTCGGGGGAAGAAGCTACACATCAAGCAGAATAATTACCAAGGATAAATTTGACTTCAAGTATGGAAGAGTAGACATCCGGGCAGCTATGCCTGAAGGCCAGGGACTTTGGCCGGCACTCTGGATGCTTGGAGCCAATTTCTCACAAGTCGGCTGGCCGGGATGTGGTGAGATTGATATTATGGAAATGATCGGGGGTTCCGACAGGGAAAAAACTGTACATGGAACGCTGCATTGGCAGGATGTTCCAGGCCCACCCGGCAGCAGTCATGCGCAATACGGAGAATCATTTTCTTTGTCCTCAGGAACCTTTAGTGATGATTTTCACCTCTTTACCATAGAATGGGATCAGGATGGAATTACCTGGTACGTGGATGGAAATTTATCACACACAATTGGAACTACTTCCTCCCAAATGTCTGATGAGTTCAATAACAACTTCTTCCTGATATTCAACGTAGCGGTAGGAGGTAACTGGCCAGGTTACCCTGACGCATCCACACAGTTTCCTCAAAGAATGATTGTAGACTACGTTCGGGTATATCAACAGCAGTAGGATGCGATTCCATATAATTATTCCATTTCTGGTTGTATTGCTGGCGGGTTGCTATCAGAATGACCAATTATCTCTGGTTTGGTCGGATGAATTCGATTCGGGAGTTTTCCCGGATGAATCAAAGTGGACCCTGGTCCAAGGAAATGGATGCCCGGGGTTGTGTGGTTTCGGGAATAATGAAAAACAGTATTATACCAATAGTCCGGATAATGTCCGTTTGGATGATGGCAAATTGGTAATTATGGCCCACTATCACCCTGACAGTACTATTAGATATACCAGCGCAAAATTAATTTCAAGGAATAAGGGAGATTGGACATACGGTAATGTGGAGATCCGTGCTAAGCTACCGGGGGGCAGAGGCACGTGGCCAGCTCTCTGGATGATGCCAACCACAAAGGGACAGGTTAAATGGCCCCTTGATGGTGAAATAGATATCATGGAGCACGTGGGCTACAACGAAGGCTGGGTCCATGGGGCAGTCCACACGAAGGACTATAACGGGATGTATGGTACCCAAAAGGTGGATTCAATTTATGTTGATGATGCTCAAGACGAATTTCACGTCTATTCGATTGACTGGAGTGCTGAGGAGATATCGTGGAAAGTGGATGGCGAACTTTACCATTCCTACCAAAGAACTGACAATGACCAAGAAAACTGGCCCTACAATAAGCCATTTCATGTGATTATTAATATGGCAATAGGTGGTAACTGGGCAGGAATTCATGGGATTGATAGTTCCACATTCCCCCATAAACTCGAAATTGACTACGTTAGAGTCTACGATTAGCTAACCACAACCTCATGAATAAAAAACAACTGTATACCACCAGAGTAGCCCTGATTGTTGCCCTGGGGGGATTCTTGATGGGTTTTGATGCTTCCGTAATCTCAGGAGTGGTTGGGTTTATTGAACCAGAGTTTAATCTGACTAAGCTGGAACTGGGTTGGTCGGTGAGTTCACTTACCCTTGTAGCTACCCTGGCTATGGCGGTTTCAGGACCTCTTAGTGATCGCTTTGGCAGAAAGAAAGTATTGCAGGCAGCAGCTTTATTTTTTGCTGTTTCAGCAATAGCTTCCGCACTGGCGCCTACCTTTATTTTCCTTGTTATTGCAAGGATGGTCGGTGGAATTGGTGTGGGAGCTGCACTCATTATAGCTCCGATGTATATCGCCGAGATTTCACCTCCAGCTATCAGGGGCCGAATGGTATCGTTCAATCAGCTGAATATAGTAATAGGTATTTCGGCAGCCTTTTTCACCAATTATTTGATCCTTTCACTGGGAAAATCAGATGCGGAATGGGTAAATACACTGGGAATTGCTGAATTCAACTGGCGTTGGATGCTCGGTTTGGAAACCCTGCCTGCAGTTCTTTATTTCCTGGGCCTGTTGGCCGTACCGGAGAGTCCGAGGTGGCAAATTCTAAAAGGAGACCAGTCCTCGGCTCTGTTAACACTAAAGAAAGTCGTAGACTCTGATGAGGCCGAAAAGCAAATTCATGATGTAAGAGAAAGTATAGAAGCTGATAAAAACAAATCAAGGGTACCTATATCTGAGCTCTTTAAACCTGCTATGACCCTTGTCTTAACCATTGGATTATCAATAGCTATACTGCAGCAGATTACTGGGATTAACTCTGTTTTCTTCTATGCGCCTATGATCTTCGAACAATCGGGTATAGGTACCGACGCATCCTTTATTCAGGCGATTTTGGTAGGATTGACGAATCTCGTATTTACGGTTCTTGCCATATTATTCATTGATCGACTGGGAAGGAGACCTCTATTAATAATTGGTGTGGCAGGGATAACCGTGGCCATGTTCCTCCTTTCTTATGGATTTGGCTCCGCAACCTACACCTTGACAGAGGATTCGGTTCTAGCTTTACCGTCAGAGGTCGACAGGACGCAATTGAGCCCTATGATTGGCATCACCTATGACTCCGATATCAGCTACAAAGCGGCCCTTAATGAGTACCTGGGACCTGAGCAGGCTCTCATACACGAGTCGGTATTAATTACAGCCGCAATTTCCATGAACCCTATGTTAATCCTGGTTGGGATATTGGGATTTGTTGCTTCTTTTGCTATTTCACTGGGTCCTGTAATGTGGGTCCTTTTCTCAGAACTATTTCCAATTAAAGTTCGTGGGTTGGCGATTTCCCTTGCGGGTTTTGTTAATTCAGGAGTGAGTTTCCTGGTTCAATTTATTTTCCCATGGGAACTTGCCACTTTTGGCAGCAGTACGACATTCCTAATTTATGGCCTGTTTGCGGCCGCAGGATTTATATTTGTGCTGGTTGTAGTTCCGGAGACAAAGGGGAAGTCATTGGAGGAGCTTGAAAAAGCGCTGGTGAAATAATTATCTGAAAGAAAAATAAGTTTAGATGACATACGTCGGGGATAATGAGATAATTTCAGCGAAGGCTGAGGGTTCAGGAGAATTTGTAATGATGCATAACCAGAGATTCTATAAAATTTCTAACGTGCATCAGATGCGACCCTTTTTTATGAGCATTGTCAGCCATTCGGACCACTGGATGTTCATATCGAGCAACGGAGGCTTATCGGCAGGAAGAAAGGATGAAAATTCCGCCCTATTCCCCTACTATACTGATGATAAAATCACTGATGGAGTAATTAATACCGGAAGTGTTTCATTATTCAGAATAGGCCTGGACGGAAAGGAATACTTGTGGGAACCTTTTTCTGATAAGTATTACGGTGTTTATGATATTTCCAGGAATCTATATAAGAGTACTATTGGGAATTGGATCATTTTCGAGGAAATCAACAGGGATCTCAATTTTGCCTATCGTTATTCCTGGCAATTTTCAGAGAAGTATGGTTTTATCAGGAAATCTGTAATAAAAAATCTTGGGAGTGATGCTGGAAAGGTTCAATTCTTGGATGGGATCCGAAACATCATTCCTTACGGCATTTCAGCAAACCTCCAAAATATAAGATCCAACCTGGCCAATGCCTATAAACGTTCTGAACTCGACAAACGGTCGAAGTTGGGAATTTTTTCCCTGACTTCGATGATAGTTGATAAAGCCGAACCAAGTGAAGCCCTGAAGGCAACAATTGCATGGTCGTTGGGATTGGATAATAAAGAAATAATACTTTCAGGAAACCAGCTGAATAAATTCAGGGAAGGTAACAGGGTCGATGAAGAATTTGATGTAAAAGCTGCGCCGGGAGCGTATATCATTCATTCACAGGGTTCACTACACTCTGGTGAGGAAAGGGAATGGTGGATTGCTGCGGACGTAAATAAGGACTATTCATCAATAGCTGAGTTGAGTAAGCAAATGATTAATGGAAACGCATTGATTGATGATATAAACCAAGATATCATTGAAGGCTCAAAGGAATTGAAAGGTCTTGTAGCCATGGCGGATGGTTTGCAGTCAACCGGCGACACCATGAGTGTGGCCCGGCACTATTCCAACGTTCTCTTCAACATCATGCGTGGTGGTATTTTTGATGACCAGTACCTGGTTTTCAAGGATGATTTGCTCCACTATTTTAAAACCTCTAGAAAGGATGTTTTACAATCAAGTTCCTCCTTTTTCAACGACCTTCCTGAGACCTTCCTTTATACTGAATTGGTTGAAAAGGCCAGATCGGCGGGCGACAAGGATATTTTGAGACTGACTTTTGAATATTTACCCCTATCATTCAGCAGGAGACATGGCGATCCAAGCCGCCCGTGGAACCGTTTTTCTATCGAAGGGAAAAATGAAAAAGGGAAAAGGAATAAAAACTACGAAGGTAATTGGAGGGATATTTTTCAGAATTGGGAGGCCCTGGGTCTCGCTTTTCCTGAGTTTATACCCTCAATGATCACCAAATTTGTCAATGCCTCTACCATTGATGGATATAATCCCTACCGTATCACCCGTGATGGAATTGACTGGGAAGTAATTGAGCCCGATGACCCCTGGTCTTACATTGGATATTGGGGAGATCATCAGATTATCTACCTTCTGAAATTGTTGGAAATCTGTCACGATCATGATCCCCAGGTTCTTTCTGGGTTCCTGGAACAGAATAATTTTGTTTTTGCAAACGTCCCTTACCGGATCAGATCTTACGAGATGATTCTCAAGGACCCTCAAGACACAATCGACTTCGATGATGATCTTGAAAATACGATCCATGGC
>JAHEKQ010000156.1 GCA_024638265.1 Flammeovirgaceae bacterium | reverse complement strand
AATCCCATTACTTTCATAAATACTCCGTTAAACTGAAATTCTGATTCTGAGATCCATTTGGTAGTATTCTCATCTATGGCTTTAAAATAATTCCTTTGAATATTATGTGCGTCTTTAGCGTCATAGGTGGCGTGGAATTCATGGGGCATATTACGTTTTAAGATCGTTTCGATCAGGATCACTTTGCGCTTGCCCATTTTGTAAACAAGTTCCATCTGTGCCCCTTCTTCTCCAGGATTCCCGACAAGTTGTTTATAAGATATCAGGTCTTTTTGCCAATGCTTCATATTATCCGGGTTGTCTAATTTCTTTACAAATTCCGACAGGGGTATGTGAATGATGATTTCAGTGATATATTTCATGGTTCATCGCTAATGGCACCCTCTAAGGTACTAAAATAAGAGAACTGCATACTAAAAATCTGTTAATCAATTAGTGTATTACTTGTTCAGGAAATTCGAATTCTTACTTTTGCTGAATGATTTTTCACCGAAGGAAATTATTTAGAGTTCCTGTGTTTATTGGAACCATTATTCTGGCAGTAATGGTAATTTCTTGCGATGGTCTCTTTAAGAAGGAACCAGACTCCGAACCACTTGCCCGGGTAGGGGATGCGTATCTGTACAAAGAAGATATTGAATCTTTGCTCAATGCACCTTTAAATCAGCAGGATAGCGCCTCTCTCGTGACCAATTACATAAATAATTGGGCGGTTAAACAATTACTCTTTTCAAAGGCGCAGATCAATCTGACAGAAGAAGAGATAGCCGCTTTTGAGAGATTGGTAGCGAATTACCGTATAGATCTTTTTACCAGAGCGTACAAGGAAGCCCTGGTTCTGAGAGGCGAGGATACCACTATTACCAATTCACAACTTCAACGATTTTACGAAGAAGAAAAAGAGAACTTTATTTTAAAGGAAAAATTGGTGCAATTGCGTTTCATACAATTGCCTAAGCAATTTTTGAATAAAAATGAAGTAATCGTAAAGTTACAGCGCTTTAATGAGGAAGATGAAATCTTTTTAGATTCTATAGGAGTTCAATTCACAAAACTCAATTTTAATGATTCTTTGTGGATCCCTGTTTCGAGAATCATACAGGAAATTCCGCCTTTAACTTTCGAAAATGAAGACCGATACTTAAAAAAATCACAATTTTTTGAATTGGAGGACTCTGTAGGGGTATATTTGGGGAAGATTGCGGAGGTAAGGAGTATTAATGAAATAGCCCCCTTGACCTATATTAAACCTACCATTAGACAGGTACTGCTAAACAGGAGGAAATTGGAATTTATGCGCCGCCTGGAAACGGAGATCCTGGATGAGGCCGTGAAACGAAAAGAATTTGAGATTTATGAGAAAGAGAAGTAAACATCTGCTAAGCCTAGTATTCTTTACAGTAATGGCAATAGGAGTAAAGGCTCAGGAAGAAAATACTGCCGACCTAATTACAGAGCCCATGCAGGCGGAAATAACGCCAAAGAAAGATACAGTAAACAGTTTTAAGAAGATTAAATTAGACGGTATCTCTGCGGTAGTTGGAGATTACGTAATCCTCGATTCTGACATAGAGAAGACTTTAATCGATCTCCGGAGTCAGGGAGCTTCTGTTGAGGACATCACCCATTGTAGCTTGCTAGGAAAACTAATGGAAGACAGATTATATGCGCATCAGGCGGTACAAGACAGTATCCTGGTTTCCGATGATGAGGTAAATGCTACAAGTGATCGCCAAATCCAGCAACTGGTGCAGCAAGTGGGTTCAATGGATAAGGTTTTGGAATTCTATAAAAAAGAAACCCTTGAGGACTTCAGGGAAGAACTTTATACCATTAACAAACTTCGTATGTTGTCTGAGAAAATGCAGCAGAAAATAGTTAGCGAGATCCAGGTGACACCGGAGGAGGTGCGTCAATTTTTTAGAAACATTCCGGCAGATGAAAAACCGGTCTTTGGTGCTGAATTAGAGATCTCACAGATCGTAAAGGCCCCGGAGATCCCTGAGGAGGAAAAGCAAAAAGTGATCAATAAATTAGCGGAGATCAAGGCTGATGTAGAAGATAACGACGCCAGTTTTAGCGTAAAGGCCATTTTGTACTCACAAGATCCCGGTTCTAAATCGAAAGGAGGATTTTACAGCATGACACGTCAGACTCCTTTTGTAAAAGAATTTAAGGATGTAGCCTTTAGTTTGCAGGAAGGAGAGATCTCAGAACCCTTTGAAACTACTTTTGGCTACCATATTATTTATATTGAAAAGATAAGGGGTCAGGAGCTAGATCTCCGACATATTCTCATACAACCTGAAATACCGCAAGCGGCTGTTGATGCTGCTAAAGTTGAATTAGATTCCATTAGGAAACAGATCATTGAAGGCAAATATACGTTTGCTGAGGCAGCGCTGAATTTTTCGGATGAAAAGGAAACCAAATTTGATGGAGGTTTGTTGAGAAATCCAATTAATTTCGATTCGCGTTTTGAATTGACAAAAATGGATCCAACCCTTTACAATCAGGTCAGGAACTTAAAAGACGGCGAGATTTCTTATCCTTTATTAGAGGCAGATCCCAGGGGCGGTCCACCAAAATACAAGATACTTAAGGTTACTAACAGGTATGATGAGCACGAGGCCGATTTTGCCAAAGATTATCTTAAGATCCAGGAATTAGCTCTTAGAGAAAAGCAGTACAATGCAATAAAGGAATGGATGGACGAGCATATAAAGGATACTTATGTTAGTGTCAATGCCGCTAACAAGTCATGCAACTTTGCAAATAATTGGGTCAAGGAATAAAATATGTCAGACGTAAAGGCCATTGAAGCCTTAGGGCAAAAGCATCTAGCATTAAAGAAGGAAATAGCTAAGGTCATTATTGGCCAGCATGAGGTCGTAAACCAGATCCTATTATCCATATATACAGGAGGTCATTCTTTGCTAATTGGTGTTCCGGGTTTAGCTAAAACATTGATGGTTAATACCATTGCCCAGACTTTGGGTCTCGATTTCAAGAGAATTCAATTCACCCCGGACCTGATGCCAAGCGATATTCTGGGAAGTGAAGTCCTGGATCAGAATCGTACTTTTAAATTCATCAAAGGACCTGTTTTTGCGAATATTATCCTGGCAGATGAAATCAACAGAACTCCTCCCAAAACACAGGCTGCTTTATTAGAGGCAATGCAGGAGAAAGCTGTAACAATAGCCGGAGAACGGCACCAACTTGCAGCTCCCTATTTTGTGTTGGCTACTCAAAACCCTATTGAACAAGAAGGAACCTATCCTCTCCCTGAGGCTCAGTTAGATCGTTTTATGTTTGCCATAGAATTGAAATACCCTTCCCTGGAGGAAGAAGTTGAAATAGTAAAGGAAACTACGGATGATGAAGAGGCCACAATAAATGCACTTTTCAACGCTGAGGAAATACTTGCCGTACAGCATTTGATCCGAAGGATACCCGTACCAAATAATGTTGTGGAATACGCTGTTAAACTGGTGAATAGTACCCGCCCTGGTACCCCAACATCCTCTGATTATATCAATAAGTATCTTGATTGGGGTGCAGGTCCCAGAGCATCTCAAAATCTTGTGATGGGTGCAAAGGCACATGCTGCGGTTGGAGGTAAATTTTCTCCGGATATAGAGGACGTGCAGGCTGTTTCCATGGGCATCCTGCGTCATCGAATCATTAAAAATTACAAGGCTGAGGCTGAAGGAATTTCTGAGGAAGAAATTATAAAGCATCTCCTGTAAAAGATCATTGAGTTTTAAGGTCGACACTGAATTTCGATCTCATATCGTATTAAAATATATATCCGTTTTCAATATTCTAATTTCCGGCATCTATTTATCATATTTTGATAAATAAGTATCTCCTCTTTTATGGTGCTGATAATACTTTTGATGCCCTGCAAAAAGTTTCATTAACCCTTTTTAATTTTCTATCTTTGGG
>JAHEKQ010000069.1 GCA_024638265.1 Flammeovirgaceae bacterium | reverse complement strand
AGTTGGGCGGTGGGGCTCTTCAACACGGGAGAGCGGGAGGACGCTCTCCTGTCGGTGGGGTGGAGCCAGCTCGGGATTGCCGCCGGCACTCCTCTCTCCCCTCCTGCCCCATATGCATTCCTGTATCCGCTTCCTGTATCCTAAACCCGGCCTCGCGGCACAAGCTCCCGCCCCCCCTTGCCCCCTTGTCTCCTAGCACCTAACTTTGCCCCGTGCAATTCGCCGGAGATAAAATATTGATGAACGACGAGATCGCAGGGCATCCCGCGATTGAGCTGGTAACCTCTGTGGCCCTTAAGGGTGAATTTGAGGCCTATATCGTAGGGGGCTATGTACGTGACCTGATTCTCAACCGCGCGGGAAAGGATATTGATTTTGTTACGGTAGGGAAGGGGATTGATTTGGCAAGGGCCGTAGGTAAAGAGGCTGGAAGCAAAGTTAGTGTCTTCAAGAATTTCGGAACGGCGATGCTTCGCTTTAAGGACTATGAACTTGAATTTGTCGGTGCCAGGAAAGAATCATACAGGCAGGACTCAAGGAAACCGATCGTAGAGGATGGCACCCTAGAGGATGACCAGCGAAGGAGAGATTTTACGATGAATGCCATGGCGATCAGTCTCAATGAAGGTTCCTTCGGGGAGTTGATTGATCCATTTGGAGGGCTCAGCCACCTTGGCAAAAAGGAAATTCGAACTCCTCTCGAACCGGGTGTGACTTTTTCCGAAGACCCGCTTCGGATGATGCGCGCGATTCGCTTTGCCACCCAGCTTGGTTTTGATATAGAACCCGATACATTCCAGGGGATCATAAAGTACAAGGACCGGATCTCAATTGTTTCGCAAGAGAGAATTACGGATGAATTGAATAAGATCATCCTGGCTGATACACCATCATTCGGCTTTAAATTACTCCTTTCATGCGGGTTGCTCGATATTATCTTCCCTGAAATGGTTGATCTGAAGGGGGTCGAGAAAATTAACGGGATGGGGCATAAGGATAATTTTTTCCATACACTCCAGGTATTGGACAATATTTCTGAAAACACTGATAGTCTGTGGTTACGCTGGGCGGCCATCCTGCATGATATAGCAAAACCAGCCACCAAGCGATTTCAAAAAGGCCACGGCTGGACATTTCACGGTCATGAAGACAAAGGAGCCCGTATGGTGCCGCGGATTTTCAGGAGACTAAAACTTCCCCTTGGTTCTGAAATGGAATATGTCAGGAAGCTTGTGCGCCTGCATTTGCGGCCCATCGCCCTGGTTAAAGAAACGATCACAGATTCGGCGGTACGTCGGCTGCTATTTGAAGCGGGGGATGATGTGGATGACCTAATGACCCTGTGCCGCGCTGATGTAACCTCAAAAAACGACGTTAAAGTCAAAAAATATCTCAATAATTTCGTCAAAGTTGAGAAGAAGATCATTGATGTAGAGCAAAAGGACCGGGTCAGGAATTTCCAGCCCCCAATTAAAGGAGATGAGATCATTGAATATTTCGGGATCAAGCCGGGAAAAATTGTGGGAGAAATCAAGGAAGAGATTAAGGAAGCTATCCTGGAAGGAGAGATATCCAATGATCGCGATCAGGCCTGGGAACTCATGAAAACGATAGGTTCACGACGTGGACTTTCGGTAAAGGCATGATTTTGGTTAAGAACTCCTCGAATTATTATACTTTTGTCAAAATTTTGAAGAAATGAAGAATTACAGGCTGATAATATGCTTCCTGATTTTAGTGGGGTCGGGAAACCTGTGGGCACAGGAACTTACAGAAGAACAAAAGAAGGCACGCGATGAGCAAACGAAGATGGCGACCTTTGCGGTCAACCATGCCATGAAAGTCTACCAGACTGCCAGGAGTCTTAACGACGTGTCGGCAGCGAAAGAGGCATTACTGGATATACTCGTAGAAGTACCACAAAACGATTCAATCGTATTTGAGTTGGGAACTTTGTATTTCCAACTCCAGATGTACCAGTCATCAGCAGTTTGTGCTGCGGAGGTTTTGAAAAAGAATCCGGATAACGTTGGTGCTATTGAATTGGCTGCTGTCTCTTATGAGAACCTCGGAGCAGAGCAGAGGGCTCTCGATAATTATGAGAAGCTATTCCTCAAAACGGATGATTTCAATGCTTTGTACAAAGCGAGCCTGTTTCAGTATAACCTGGGCAGGTATAAAGAGGCGGATACCAATATCGATATATTGCTGGCGAGGAAAGAATCTGATGAAATTCAGTTCCCGATTATGACTACTTCCAATGAACAGAAGGATTACCCGATTAAGGCTCTCCTTTATAATATCAAAGGACTGATTAAAGTAGAACAGGGGAACAATGCCGAAGCCAAGGTTAATTTTCAGAAAGCACTTGAAATAGCCCCTGATTTTGCCGCTGCCAAGGAATATCTAGAAAGTACGGGTAATTAAAAGGATTCTTGCCTAAGTTTGAGATCGTATGCCTCAACGATATACGATTACACGCTCGGTAGAAGACCTGAAGTCGGAATTGGGGATCAATATTCCCGAAAACTACAGGCCGAGATATAATGCGGCCCCGGCTCAGTTACTTCCCTTGGTGACAGCAACTGCCCCTGAAGGCCTTTCATTTTTTTACTGGGGAACTATACCGGGATGGTCCGGTAACAAGACTATTTCCACCAGGATCATAAACATCCATATTGATCCTTTGCTCAGCAAGCCGGTAAACCGGCGACTGATGGTGGCTCAACCCTGTATTATTCCGGCAGATGGCTTCTACTATTGGAAACACGTCGGCAAAAAGACTTTAATCCCCCACCGCGTCGAATGGCTGGACAAGTCATTGTTTTTCTTTCCGGGCATTTGGGAAGAATTTGAGGATGAAAATGACCAGATTCATCACACTTTCAAGATGATCGTGCGTTCGCCGGGGGTCTCTCTTGCGGGTCACACCGATACCGAACCTGTGATGATGGACCCAAGACAAGCAATTAGCTGGTTGGAAGCGGTTAATGACCCGGAAATGATGGCTGAAACCTTAAAAAAACATCCGTCACCCGGAATCCATAGCTACCCTGTTTCCTCCCGGATTAACCGGCAGGAAGTTGATGAACCGGGACTGATCAGTGAAGTGGACAGCATGAACCAGTTCGGCAATTATTCTTTATTCGACTGATGAAATGCATCATCCTATCAATTCTTTTACTTTCTCCTTGCCTTGTAAGTGCCCAGGACGAAATCCTTGATGATGTTCAGAAGATCCTCACGGATCTTAAGGATACCTCGCTGGCCATCCAGGTGTTGAGGGCTGCCGTATCGGAGGATAATTCAAACTGGACATATCTTTACAACCTGGGGCTGCTGTACCATCAAACCGGCCGCTCGGCGCAGGCGCTTCCCTATTTTGAACAAGCCATTCGTTTGGACAGCATCCGGGTTCAACCTATGTACTACATTGGAAACTATTATTTCGAAAAGGGAGATATGGAACGAGCAACCCGGTTTTATTCACTGTATCTGTCAGGGGATGTCGATAACCGTGAGATAAGGTATAAGCGTGCAGAGGCATGGATGAGTTTAAAGGACTACTATTCAGCCATTTCAGACTGGTCTTATCTGATCGACCTGGAACAAAGTGCGGATCTTTTTTTCAATCGGGGTTTGTCAAGGCTGGCTTTGAATGACCTGGAGGGGTCGGCGTTAGATTTTGAAAAGGTTATAGCATTGGATGAAGAGTATATCAATGCCTATTATTATCTCGGCTTATCCTATTATCAATCCTATCTTTATAAGAAGGCTGAAAATCAATGGAAGCAGGTCCTGAAAATTGATGATGAGATTACCAATGCTCATTACCAGCTCGCTATCTTATACCTGAAAAAGAAAAAGAAGTCAAAGGCGTGTGTTCATCTGCTCAGGGCCTATGAGCAAGGATGGCAACCGGCCGATGATACTGAAACCGAATTATTAGAGTATTGTAAAGGAAAATAATATGGAAGCCAAATCCGGAAGATTATCTGAAACAACCATCACAGAATTGATGATTCCAAGTTACTCCAATTTTGGAGGGAAGATTCACGGGGGGATTTTACTGAGTTTGATGGATAAGGTGGCTTATTCCTGTGCAGCCAAACATACGGGGGGATATTGTGTAACTGTTTCGGTTGATACGGTTGATTTCCTGGCTCCTGTGGAGGTAGGACAGCTGGTATCACTGCAGGGGAGGGTGAATTATACCGGAAATACCTCGCTGGTGGTTGGGATTCGTGTGACGGCGGAAGATGTCAGGGCGGGTATCATCACTCATACAAATACCTGCTATTTCACGATGGTGGCGAAGGATGATAATAACAAACCCGCTAAAGTACCTCCCTTGGTACTGGAGACCCAAAATGATGTTCGCAGGTTTATAGAGGCCATAATAAGGAAGTATAACAATAAATATTTCCATGATGAGATGGATCGGATAAGAAAGGATTTTGACACGGAAAGTGAAATATCCAAGTTGAAAGGAGAGCGGTGTGTTATTGAGTTGAAAGAATGATCACCCTCAACCGAATTCATGGATAATTTTTTAGTTTTGTCCCGACAACAACCACAATTCAAATAATATGAAATTTTTTATCGACACCGCTAACCTCGACGATATCCGGGAGGCGTATGAACTGGGAGTATTGGATGGGGTAACCACCAATCCAAGCCTCATGGCCAAGGAGGGGATTACGGGAGCGGATAACATCAAGGCTCATTACAAGGCTATATGTAATATCGTTGATGACAATGTAAGTGCCGAAGTGATTTCCACGGATTTCGATGGCATGATCAAGGAAGCCCATGAACTGGTAAAGATCGATGACAAGATTGTCGTGAAGATCCCCATGATCAAGGACGGTGTAAAAGCCATCAAGCACCTTACCGATGAGGGAATTCGAACGAATTGTACACTGGTGTTCAGCGCAGGGCAGGCAATTCTCGCTGCAAAGGCAGGTGCCAGTTACGTTTCACCTTTTATCGGGCGGCTCGATGACGTCTCAACCGACGGAATGGAGCTCATTTCTCAGATCTGTAATATCTATGATAACTACGGCTACGAGACAGAAGTATTGGCAGCTTCCATCCGTCACGTCATGCACCTTATCCAGTGTGCGGAAATTGGAGCTGATGTAGTAACATGTCCGCTGAATGTCATTACCGGGTTGCTCAAACACCCCCTTACGGATATTGGGCTGGAGAAATTTTTGGCAGACTACAATAAAGGGAACTCCTGATAACCCATGTTTTCAGACGAACCGGTCGTAACAGTCAATGAGGCTACTATTTTCCAGGAGGATAAAGCGGTATTGAGCAATGTTAATTTCACAATCAATAAAGGTGAGTTCATCTTCCTTATCGGCCGTACAGGGGGTGGAAAATCCTCCCTCCTGAAGACACTTTATGCGGATTTACCGCTTCAACATGGATATATGAGTGTTGCGGGATTCGATATCAAGGATATTTCGAGAAAAAAAGTACCATTGTTGCGGAGGAAGCTGGGAATAGTTTTCCAGGATTTTCAGCTTTTTCCCGACCGGTCTGTTGCGGAAAACCTGATGTTTGTCCTGAAAGCCACCGGCTGGAGGGATCGCTCAAAAATGACCGCTCGACTTACCGATGTTCTGATGAGAGTGGGGCTCGGGAGTCATCACAGTAAATTTCCTCACCAACTTTCCGGTGGTGAACAACAGAGAGTCGTTGTTGCACGTGCTTTATTGAACGAACCACAGATACTCATTGCGGATGAGCCAACAGGTAATCTGGATCCCGCGGTTTCAGAAGAAATTTTCCGCCTATTCCTGGAAATAAATAAGAGCGGAACATCCATACTTATGGCCACTCACGACATGACACTTGTTGAATTGTTCCCCGCAAGGACATTAAAATGTGAGGATGGTAAGCTGGAAGAGATTAGATCCGTAAAGGCTGATTAGATACTGACCGCTGTTTCTTCCTGTTTATCCAGCTTTTCCAACTCATCGTTGAGGATATCGAGGTGAAGGAGCAAATTCAATATCAATGCGTCTACGACTTCCTTACTTGGATCTTTTTTGTACTTCTCTTTCAAGACCTGGTACATGGCGTCCAGCCGCTGCAGATCCCGTTCTGCTTGTTCACCTAGTGCCACCTGGTCGGTAAACTGCGTGATTAACTCCGTCTTTTGCTCTATTTCATCCAAGTAAAAGCTCTCAGTTTCTGCAAATCGATCATCAATGACCACCGGTTCCTGTTGTGGTTCCTGATACAATTTATCCGTGAGAAGGTAGGCTGACAAACCGAAAAAGATAATTGCCGCTACTCTCCACCAGATATTTGCAGAAGTGCTCCGGTTGATACCGAGCCGAAAAGCGACGTTAGTCCAAACATCGCGCGAGGGCTCACGGTTGTCAAAATATTCCCGGTTTTCCCTTATTGTTTTTTCGAGCTTATCCTCCTTCATAGTATTAACTTAAGAGTTCTCTCAATTTCTTTTTAGACCGGTTGTACTGAGATTTAGAGGTAGATTCCGAGATACCCAGGATTTCTGCAATTTCGGAATGGTCATACCCTTCCAGCAAATATAAACTGAAAACTACCCGGTATCCGTCCGGTAACTGACCTATGGCCCACCTGATCTTTTTGAGGTCATACTCAGGTTCGACTTCAGAATTCTCTTTAAGATCCTGTTCTATATCCTCGAGAGGTTCCAACTCGAGTCGTTTCTTCTTAATATGGTTGATCGCCTTATTCACTGTAATTCTCTTCAACCAGGCTCCGAACGTGGCATCACCTTTATAGCTTTCCAGCTTGGTAAATGCACTGATAAACACCTCCTGGAGCACGTCTTGCGCCTCTTCCTCACTGCCGGTAATCCGGTAGCAAATGTTGAACATAGCTCGGCAATACAGCCTGTAAAGCTCTTCATATGCTGACCGGTCTCCGTCCCTGCATTTTGCTACCAGGTCATCGTGAAGATGTCTTATCTCCTTGGTCACGCGTGTACTGATCAATTAAAAGACACAATATAGGGGAAAAGGTTGCATTGGGGTTTTGGGGATTGGGGTTCAGCAGTTCAGTGGTTGAGTAGTTCAGTAGTTCAGGGGTTCGGGAGGAAGAAGTTCAAGGTAATACAGATCTTTGTGGCCACCGTAGATCTCTCCCCCGACCCCTGTTAGTCATCATAGACCTCTCCCCCGACCCCTCTCCATGTGAAATGGAGAGGGGGGAATGATTATCAAGATACTGGAGACTTAGGATACTTGTCCCCCTTCTCCATGGATATGGAGAAGGGGTTAGGGGTTGAGGTATATAAAAAAAAGATGGATATGGAGAAGGGGTTAGGGTTTGAGGTATATAAAAAAAGATGGATATGGTGAAGGGGTTAGGGGTTGAGGTATAAACGATATAACGATCACCCTTGACCGCTGTTAGTCATCATAGACCTCTCCCCCGACCCCTCTCCATGTGAAATGGAGAGGGGGGATTATTCATCAAGATACTGGAGACTTAGGATACTTGTCCCCCTTCTCCATGGATATGGAGAAGGGGTTAGGGGTTGAGGTATATAAAAAAAGATGGATATGGAGAAGGGGTTAGGGGTTGAGGTGTGCGGCAGAATTATAGTTAAAAAGAGGAGGTGATCTGTAGTTTTTAAGCGATAATACTTCTCAGATAGATTTAAACTTTACACTCTGCACTCTGCATTTTTACTTCATCAAAAACCTTCCCGTAACAATCTCACTCCAATACGTTCCCAAACCGGACTTACTGGTAAATCCGACATGGCCACCACGGCTGGGGGTGAGCATTTGAAGGTGGCGGTTCTTGCGCACTTCATCCTCGGGGTAGCAACTTTCGGAAAGGAAGCTGTCGTTCTCTGCATTGATAATCAGAACCGGGATATCGATGTTTTCCAGGAACCGGACCGAGCTGCACGATTGATAATAATCTGTTGAATCGCGGAATCCGTGAAGTGGCGCGGTATAATGATCATCGAAATCCCGTAGGGTTTTTACCTTGGATAGATCGGAGTCACTGATCATCTCCGGAAATCTGGCTGATTTATCTTTCACCTTCTTTTTCAGACTGACCAGGAACCGGTTGGAATACAGCCAGTTGTATGATTTATGGATTTCCACACTGCAACCCTCAAGGTCGACCGGTACGGAGATGGCCACCCCGGAAGTTATATGTTTCCTTCCCGGCCATTCCTCTCCAAGGTATTTCAGTACGAGGTTCCCCCCAAGGCTGAATCCAACCAGATGAATTTCGCTGAACCTGTCCTTGTGGATGGCATGATCGATAATGGCTTCAAGATCGTCCGTAGCCCCGGAATGATAATATCGCGGCGTATTGTTAATTTCTCCGCTACATCCGCGATAATTCCAGCTGAGGATATCAAACCCTATTTCCGAAAGGTGTCTTGCCATACCACGCATGTAGGGGCGTTTCGAATTTCCTTCAAGTCCGTGGCAAAGAATCACCAGTTTACGGGAACCCTGCAAAGACCAGTCAATGTCCAGGAAATCGCCATCCGGGGTGTCAATACGCTCCCTTTCGAATTGCTCAAACCTAACCGGGCGCATTACAGCGGGGTAGATCGTCTCCATATGTGGATGAAAAAGAAAGAAAGGTGCGCGATACTCCATTTATCTTATTAAATAACCACTGTTTCAGAATACGCAAATTCTTACAACTATTTGAGCTTTCAAAACGTTACCATTGGAGTAATATGAGAAACCCGGTCCCCAGGTTATTATTTTTAATCATTTCGTTGTTTTCCCTTGAGCTCTCAGCCCAGGAAAAATATACCCTCAGCGGCTACGTAAGGGATGAAACCAATGGGGAAGAACTACTCGGTGTTACTGTCTATAACGATTCATTGCGAATAGGGACCTCCACCAATCTCTATGGGTTCTACAGTATTACACTCCCTCCCGGGTCATACACCTTCAGCTTCCAGTATATTGGTTATGCCGACCAGTTTGTTACTGTGCAACTCGATGAGAACCTGAGCATGAATATTAAACTGGCCGAAGAGGCATTGCAAATGCAGGAAGTGGTCATTACCGATCGGGCTGTCGATGCCAATGTCACCGATATCAGGATTAGCTCGAATGAATTGAATATTGAACAGGTGAAAAGCCTGCCAGCCCTATTCGGAGAACCTGATATTATTAAAACTATCCAGATGTTGCCCGGAGTGATCTCGGCAGGGGAGGGGACCAGCAGTTTTTTCGTCAGGGGAGGAAGTGCTGATCAAAACCTGATTCTAATTGATGAAGCGCCTATTTATGATCCCAGTCACCTTTTTGGCTTGTTTTCTGTATTCAATGCCGATGTGATCAAAGATTCAGAATTGTACAAGGGGGGCATACCCTCCAGGTATGGAGGACGACTGTCTTCGATTCTCGATGTAAGGACCAAAGACGGCAATAACCAGGGATTTGGTGGGGCAGCTGGAATCGGGAGTATTGCCAGCAGGCTGATGGTGGAAGGACCGATCGTAAAAGATAAGGGAAGTTTTATTTTCTCGGGGAGGAGATCCTATGTCGACCTGTTCCTGAAAGCGGCAGGCGAAGAAAACACCGTCAGTTTTTATGATGTAAACGCCAAGCTGAATTGGAGAGCTAATAACAAGAACCGGTTTTTTGCCGCTTTTTATGCGGGGAGGGACCTGTTTAATTTCGATGATATTTTTGGTTTCAATTGGGGAAACAGGACTGCGACTTTTCGATGGAATCACCTGTTTAATGACCGGCTTTTTTCCAATACGACCCTTATTGCCAGTAATTTCGACTATGCCTTGGGACTAAGTGATCCCACTCAGGCATTTGACTGGACGTCCGATATTGTAGAGTATACTTTCAAGCAGGATATGTCCTATTTCGTCGATCCACAGAATTTCATTGAGTTCGGCCTTCAATCGACCTACCGAAATTTTGCCCCGGGCACCATTGAGATCGACGATCCTGAATCTTCGTTCAGGGAATTCAGGCAAGACAACATTTTTGCCCTGGATAACGCGATTTATTTTGATGTACAGCACAACATCGGAAGCCGATTGCTGATAAAATGGGGTTCTCGCCTGAGTTATTTCGTTAATATCGGAGAGGCGACGGTATTCACTTATGAAGACCCACAGGAGAATGTTAATATCGTCCGCACCGGTACCCTGGAGTTTGATAAATGGGAGCCAATCGAGGATTTTCTCAACCTGGAACCGAGATTCTCTATGAGGTACATGCTCACCGATAAATCGTCAATTAAGGTGGCCTATAACCGGATGGTCCAGAATACACACCTTATCGCAAGTGGAACTGTTCCTCTACCCTTCAATACCTGGCAGCCAAGTGGCTACTACCTCGACCCCCAAAAGTCTGACCTGATCGCTGGCGGGTATTTCAGGAATGCTTTTGATAACCAATTGGAAATGTCGGCTGAGGCCTATTATAAGATCATGAACAACGTCACGGATTTCGCTGACAATGCCACCCTTTTCTTCAATGAAGACTTACCGGTAGAGTTCAGGCAGGGAACCTCCTGGAGTTACGGGCTTGAACTGATGGTGCAAAAGCAAAAAGGTGATTTTACAGGCTTTGTAAGTTATACGTGGTCAAAGACCATGAGGGAAGTTCCCGGAATAAATTTTGATGACCCTTTCCCGGCGAATTATGACAGGAGGCACTCATTCAACTTTGTTTCCACTTATGAACTGAATAAAAAGTGGACTTTCGGGATGAATTTTAACTATGGTTCCGGCAGGCCGGTAACCATCCCGGCAGGTCGCTATGAAATAGAGGGGAACTACTCAGCCAACCTGTATACCAGGAGAAATGGTTACAGGTTGCCAGCATATCACAGGATGGATCTTTCCGCCACTTTCAGACCTGGTGTTGATCGTGAAAAGAGAATCCAGGGTCAGTGGAGTTTTAGTATTTATAATGTCTACAACAGGAAAAACCCATTCTCAATATTTACCCAGGTCATTGAAGACGATGAGGGAAATCCAAATCCCGAAGGAAACAAGGAAGCAAGGATGATTTACATTTTTCCTATCCTTCCATCAATCACTTATAACCTGACATTTTGAAACGGTTTGACATATATATGGCCCTGATCCTGGTAGTAATTTTTACTGCGTGTGATATACCGATTGAACTCGATCCGGAACAGACGGAATCTATACCGGTCATTGAAGGTTTGGTCACTAACACAGAAGGAAAAAGTTATGTGAGGATCACAGAGACCGTGGGCTTCTATTTTGAAGGAAATATTCCCTATCGCGATGATGCACTGGTTTCCGTAACAGATGATTCCGGAAATGTCACGCTTTTTCAACCCTATACCGGATCCATGACAGATTCCCTGGGATATTTCCTGCCCCCGGATGGTTTTAAGGGCGAAACGGGCCGTAACTATACCCTACAGGTCCTGCTCGACGGGGAAACTTTTACGGCAAGTGAAACTATGGCTCCTGTCTCTCCGATTGATTCACTTGCAACCAGTATTGATGTCGCAGAAAGTTTTGATCCAGAAGAGGAGGATCGCTTTTGGGAAGTTTTGCTTTACGCGAGGGAGCCTGAGCTGACCAAGGATTTTTATCTTTTCAAGTTTTATAGAAACGATACACTGGAAAGGGCTTTTGAGAATGACATATATATTGTGGATGACCTTTTCCTCGCTGTAAACATCAATGGAATCCCCGTGCCGTTTTATTTTGTAGAAGGAGATACTGCTGTTGTGGAAATGTACGGAATCTCAAATAAAGCATTTGTCTACTTTTCAGACCTTCAAATTGCACTGGCTAACGATGGCGGTCTCTTCAGTCCGCCACCGGCAAACCCGAGAACAAACTTTGATCGGTATACACCGGGATACTTCCTGGTGGCTTCGGTGGCAACTGACTCCATCATCATTCAGGAATAACCCATAATTTGTATCTTAGGGAATGAAGCAATTCATTCCTTTCCTGTTTGTTCTGATGACCTTTATTTCCTGTGATACGGAGCTCCCGCAGGAAGAACCCGCACAGACACCACCCAACATTCTGTTCATTATGTCGGATGACCATGCACGGAAGGCCATCAGTGCTTATGATACGACCTTGATTCGCACCCCGGCTATAGACCGGATAGCCGATGAAGGGATTTTGATCAGGAACGGATTTGTTACCAATAGCATTTGTGCCCCTGCCCGCGCTGCCATACTGACCAGTAAATACAGCCATCTAAACGGCCTAAGAGATAATCGTGATCGTTTTGACGGTGATCAACTCACTTTTCCCAAACTTTTGAGAGAGGCTGGTTATGAAACCTCCATTATAGGTAAATGGCACCTTAAATCCGTTCCCCAGGGTTTTGACCGCTGGGAGATACTGGTGGGACAAGGAGAATACTATAATCCACGGATTGTAACGGAAGGAGATACGACCAGGATCACCGGATATACTACCAATGTGATTACCGACCTGGCCCTGAAAGCACTTGACGAAAGGGATACTACCCAGCCATTCATGATGATGGTACATCATAAGGCACCCCATCGCAATTGGATCCCCGACCTGAAGTACCTCGATGCTTTTCCCGATGACCTTCCGGAACCCGATAATCTCTTCGATGACTACACAGGCAGACAAGCCGCTGCTGAACAGGACCTGGGAATAGACCGGATGTTCATGAGTATAGACATGAAGCTCAAGCAGAAATATTACGGGGAAGAGTCAGGGTCTGGAGGATCCCCGGACCACAGCGTATACACCGGATCCTGGGATCGATCCCTTGAGGCTCTTACCGAGGAACAGCGATCGGTAATTGAACCTTTTTATGATTCCATAGGTGAAGAATACCTGGCTTTGAATCCGAAAGGGCGGGATCTGGTTCGGTGGAAATACCAGCGCTATATACACGACTACCTCAGTACGGTAATCTCTGTCGATGACGGTGTAGGACGTCTACTAGACTATCTCGATGAGAAGGGTCTTACTGATAATACCATTGTGGTTTATACCAGTGACCAGGGGTTTTACCTGGGGGAACATGGCTGGTATGATAAGCGCTTCATGTACGAGGAGTCCTTTGGTACCCCTATGATGATCCGGTTTCCCAACGGATTTTCTGGGGGAACAAACCTGGACGAACTGGTGGTTAATATAGACTGGGCTCCTACATTCCTGGATTATGCCGGGGTGACTGTTCCTGAGGAAATGCAGGGACTGAGCTTACGACCACTGTTGGAAGGCGATTCTGTGGATTGGAGAGAGGAAGTCTACTATCATTATTACGAATATCCGCACGGTTGGCATAGTGTAAAGCGTCATTTCGGAATCCGGACTGACCGTTACAAACTTATTCATTACTACAACGACATTGACACCTGGGAGTTGTATGACCTTCAGAATGACCCCTTTGAGATGAAAAACCTAATCGACCACCCGGAATATATGGATATTCAGTACGACCTGGAATACAGGCTGCGGGAGTTGAGGGAAAATTTAAGAGACACAGTTGAATGATAGGAGATAGGAAGCAGGACGCAAGAGGCAGGAAGTAAGTGATAGGTGAAAAGGTGATAGATAATAATGAAAGGCATTCCACTTTACACTTAACCTATCCCCGCTGAACTGCTGCCAGCCAAAGGCTGATCGGCCTCTGGCCGAAACTGCTGAACCTCCTGATTTCACGCAAAGACGCAAAGGCGCAGAGATTCTTCTCCACATTAGAACTTTCGATCTGTCCCCGCTGAACTTTCGACACTCTGCACTTCCTCATAACTTTTAACTTTTAACTTTTAACTTCTGCCTTTTTACTTCACAAATAGATTTACACTTTACACTCTACACTCTGCACTTTTACTTTTCTTACTCAACCAAATACCCCTCATAGAAGTACTCCGCCCTCAGCAGTTTCTTTTCCAAAAGGCTGTCGGTAAAGTAGCTTTTTCGGTGTGCATGCAGTAGCAGGGGCTGATCCTCGGTAAAAGCGAGATTCTCGATAAAGCTGTATCGGTCATTATGCCTGACAAGGTTGGCGGTAACCCTGTTATCCTCGCCAATATAAAACCACCACTGATCCGATGAGCCTCCCTCATAAGTGGGCATCAGCACAGGATAGATTTCATCACTTTGTAACCAACTCTTTTCCACCAAACTCAACTGGGTTCCCGGGTCGGTGAGCTTAAAGGGTTGAAATAATACAAATTGTGAGCTCGTTACCAGCCCCCGAATGGATGGATCATCCACCAGGCTGTCATTGACATACTTTTTCACATCATTTCCGCTGAATTCTACCCTGTGGGCAACGAAATCAATATTCCATAGAATGGATCCCGAAACTACACTTCCGAAATAATAGGCATGAAGTTGGGTAACCCTGGATTCAACTTCTCCTGCGCTGTCGTAGAGAATCGTGGTTTTGTTGTAAGACAAGCGACTTAAATCCTGGTAATATTCCAGTCCACCATGAGCCAGTAAACTCTTGTCAAGCAGCTCTGTGGCGGTTTCTGAGCTACTACAGGCTGTTAAAATCAGCATGAGGAAGGTTAGTTTATTTAACACGTTTCCCATGCTTTATCACCATATCCACATCCTGCAGTAAACTGATATAACGGAGGACATCCCCTTTAACGGCAATGATGTCTGCATATTTTCCCGCTGTTATGGTACCATACTTATCATCTACCCCCATCATCTTGGACGGCCAGTAGGTGGCTCCGCGGATGGCATACATGGGATCGATACCGAATTCGTTGACCCATACATCCAATTCGTTCCAGGTTGACTGAATGTGGAATTTCATGGGGATTCCGCTATCAGTGCCAATTAATAGTACCACACCGGCATCCATCAATTGCTTGACTTTCCGCTCAAGGGTAGGCCTCCTTACCGGGGTGAGTTGAAAATAGGGTAATTCACCTGGTTTTTGAATTGATTTTTCAATGTCCTCGATCACGCTATCGGGAAGCCCCAGGTGCCATGCATCGGTGTCGAGTTTTTCAGGGTTGTCCCGTACATATTCGTAGTTATAGAGCCCTTCAACTGTTGGAGTCCAGTACAAGGGGCCAATATTCATCTGGGCAGTGCGCTCTTTGATCATTTCCATGACGTCTGCCGGGTATTCAGGAGCGGATGACAAACCGGTATGTTCAAAGTTGTCAACCCCGGCTGCAAGTCCCCTGCGTATTTCCTCAGGGCGGTGACTGTGAGCCACTACGGGCAAACCATGCTTGTGGGCTTCATCGACGACGGCTTTTACTTCCTCCATGGTCATCTGGTCCTGGTCGATCAGCTTTATACAATCGACCCCCGCATCTGCGAGCTTTTTCACTTTCGCCCTGGCATCTTTTTCCCCGTTCACTCCCCAACGGAATAACTCGGTACCCGGATAGGGGGCATGCTGGATGAAGGGCCCCGACATATACATGGTGGGCCCCGGAATTTTCCCTGTATTAATAGCGTCCCTGACTTCAATACTCTCTTTTAAAGGGGCTCCCAGGTCTCTGGCAGAGGTTACTCCTGCCATAAGCAGTTGACGGGCAGAAGCGGGCATGATCACACTTCCGAATATGGACGGGTAGGTCTTATCCCAGTGCGCATAATCAGCATGGCCGTTGATCATGAGGTGCACGTGCATATCCCAAAGGCCCGGCATGACACTCATTCCTTCCGTGGAAATGATTTCCGCTCCTTTGGGGATTGTCACAGTGTCTGTGTTGCCAACCTCCAGGATTTTCTCACCCTGGATAAGGATAACACTGTTTTGTATTGGTATTCCCCCGAAGCCATCGATTAGTGTCCCGCCCACCAAAGCGGTGATCTGCTGGCCTTGCAGTGAGAGAGTACTTAGCAGGAGGAGGAGAAAGGTGATCTGTTTTTTCATAGAGGCTTAAGATACATAAGTCTTTCTAAAAATGGGATACCTACGAAATGGGTGATGTGAGGTCTCCGGTCTCCTGTATCCGATATCCGGTCTCCCTTATCCGGTATCCGGTATCCGGTATCCGGTATCCGCTATCCAGCCCCCTGCCTCCGCTATCCGCTATCCGGTATCCTGTATCCGCTATCCGGTATCCGCTATCTTGTATCCGGTATCCGCTATCCGGTATCCGCTATCTTGTATCCTG
>JAHEKQ010000068.1:4753-16352 GCA_024638265.1 Flammeovirgaceae bacterium | reverse complement strand
GCCACTTCAATATCGTTTTTAACCGCCCGGGTAAGTCCGCATATCACCGGCTCAGAAACCGCTTTTGCGATTGCCTGGACACTTTGAAAGTCACCGGGGCTCGATACGGGAAACCCTGCTTCGATGACATCCACACCCAGCTCTTCAAGGGCAAGGGCGATCATTACTTTTTGATCAGTATTCAATTTACACCCTGGCACCTGTTCTCCATCCCTGAGTGTCGTGTCGAAAATATAGATTCTGTCGTCCATTTCTGATTCCTTTGAATTACCCTTCTTCAAAGCTATTTAAGCAACCAGAGGTATCATAACTAAAAAATATATATTTTTACGGTGTCTAAACGGCTGGTTTATTCTAAAATGTCATTTAATGAAGCTAGAATAATACTTTTATTACGATGCCCAGAGAGAAGTCCGACGCACTATTCAATCTTGTGAAATCTCTTACAAAGAATGAGAAGAGGTACATTAAAATCTATGCAGCCAAAATGGCTGGCAGGGATACCAAAACTCTGAAACTCTTTGACACATTGCAACTACAGGAACAATTCGATGATGAAGAGGTATTGAAATTGAACCCGGATTTCCAACCCTCCCAATTATCAAATCTAAAGGCTGAAACCTACAAGACTATTCTGCAAGCACTCAGACTATATCACGATGGAAAGGTAATCGATATTAAGATTCGACAGCTGATTGATTATTCTCAATTGCTCTTCGGTCGCTGCCTTTATCACCAGGCGAATGATCAGTTGAAAAAGGCCAAGAAGATTGCAAAAAAACATGATAATCTCGAACTATTGTTGGAAATCGGCAAAATGGAGAAAAACCTTTCCGCTCATATCATCGATAACCTGAATCAGCAAAGAGTTAATAAGATCGTTGCAGAGGTGATAGACATTAATGAAAAGATCAACTTCATCAATAAGATAACTAACCTCGACGCCAAGCTGAATTCAATCTATAAGAAAGTAGGGTTTATTCGGGATCAAAGGGACCATAAGGCGGCCCAGGATTATTTGATGAGAAGCCTTCCTGAATTTGAATATGATAAACTAAGTAACTCCGAAAAACTGCATGTCCATAACCTGTATGTGGGATATCATTTTTTTGTTCAGGATTTCGAATTGGGAAATCAAGAGGCTAGAAAACTAGTTAGCGTATTTGAGAATAATCCTTCAATGATTATCTCAAAACCTGATTTTTATGCCACTGCATTAAATAAACTTGCCATTAGCGAATCGAAACTTGGCAACTTTGATCAGTTCATTGAGGCAGTTGATAAAATTCAAAAACTATCCGAGTATCCGGGTATCGTACTCAATGAAGATGTTCATTCGAAAATCCACAAATACTACTACCTGCACCAGATTAACCGCTATTTCATGCTGGGTGAATTCAAAGAGGGAATTCAAATGCTTAACAGAATTGACGGCTTGGATAAATTCCTTCAAAATCTGGATCAGCACTCTTCTATTATTTTCTATTATAAAATCGCCTGTATGCATTTCGGCAACAGCGACTTTCACCAGTCAATTACGTGGCTAAACAGGATCATCAATATGAGTGAGGTCGACATAAGAAGGGATATCCATTGCTTTGCACGAATTCTTAACCTTGTAGCACATTATGAAGTGGGCAATATGGATGTTATCGACTACTATATCAGGTCTACCTATCGATTCCTGGCTAAAAAATCCGACTTGCGCCTTTACCAGCAATACATACTCGGGTTTCTAAAAAATCTCTATAAAAACGAAACTGAAGAAGACCTGAAAACGGAATTTCTTGAACTCAGGGATAAGCTGCTCACATTAAGGGATAAACCCTATGAAAGGAGGGCATTTATCTATTTTGATATAATTAGTTGGCTTGAGAGTAAAATAAGAAATATCTCCGTGGGCGCTGTGATCCGGGAAAAAGCCCTGGATTCACTTAAAGTTTCAAGGCAAGCGGAGCCGGTATAGGTTAATATTTAGTAATATCAAATGTGCCTGTAAAACATCTATTTCTGATCCTGGCAGCCTGCCTACTTATATCATGTTCACCCAAAGATGATGTGGTAATCCTGAGGGACCAACCCCATGATACACTCAATTTGTATATAGGTGCGGTAAAATGTTCTGAATGCCATCAGAAGGAATTCAGTCTATGGCAGCAATCACATCATTATTATTCCATGATGGAAGCATATGACTCCACCGTCCTCGGAAATTTCGAAGATCAGGTATTGATAAGTCGTGGCATTACAACTCGTTTCTTTAAGAAGGGGAGTCAGTTCATGGTCAATACCGCGGGGAGAAATGGTGACATGGAGAACTTCCGGATAATGTACACATTCGGCTTCGATCCGCTGCAACAGTACCTGGTTGAGCTTGAAGACGGGAAAATTCAGGCTTTGCGTTACGCATGGGATGTGAACAAAAAGTCCTGGTTTGACCTCTATCCGGAACAGGACATCCTAACAGGTGAATGGCTCCATTGGACAAAAGGCGCAATGAACTGGAATACGATGTGTGCCGAATGTCATACAACAGGATATCAAAAGAACTACGACCTGAATTCTGACTCCTATAACTCCCGCTTCTCAGAGATCAATGTGAGTTGTGAAACCTGTCATGGTCCGGGTGAAAAGCATATTGCCGGGGTGCGTGATTCAACAGGTTATCAGGAACATTATTTAAATGATTTGTCTTCCCAGCAAACTGAAATAAGGGCTTGTTTTTCCTGCCACGCCCGGAAATCCAATATCACAGATAATCCAACATTCAGCGGTGAACTGCTGGACGATTACATTCCGGAAATACTGAGGGAAGGATTGTACCATGCTGACGGTCAGATCCTCGATGAGGTTTATGTCTGGGGATCGTTTGCTCAAAGCAAAATGTATCAACGTGAAGTGAAGTGTACGGACTGTCACGATCCTCATAGTATGGATCTTAAGAAGAAAGGAAATCAACTCTGTTTGCAATGTCATGAAACTACTTATGATCAGTCATCTCATTCGTTCCATGATGATGGCATAAGCTGCGTCGATTGCCATATGACCGGTAAGTACTACATGCAGGTTGATTTTCGTAGAGATCACAGTTTCAGGATCCCCAGACCTGATCAATCCCTCGTTTATGGAACTCCAAATGCCTGTACAGAATGTCATAGTGATAAGACGAATCAGTGGGCTGCCAATAAAATAACCGACTGGTATGGCGATAAAAGGGATTTTCATTACTCTGAAGCCCTTCTCAAAGGACGGTATAATACTGGTAGCAACCTTTCTGAATTACAATCCATAGCTTTCCATGACAGCACCTCCCCTATGGTATTGGCCACGGCTGTAAATTATATCGCGCGTCTTGGGGAAGAAAATTTATTGGACCCTTTCCTCAGCCACCCCAAGCCACTTGTCAGGTACTATGCAACCCGTGGGATGGCAATGAGTGCTCAAGGTCCGGATTATACATTAAAAATGCTCAAGGACAGTGTTCGCGCAATTCGTATTACTGCAGCAGAATTATTGAATGGAATCGAAGCAAACAGTATTCCCATCGAATTTCGTTCCGCGTACAATAAGGCAGACTATGAATTGAAGCAGTTTCTTGAGGGACAGGCGGACTTTCCCACAGGTCAATTTTCGCTGGGCCAATACCATTATCTGAAGGGCAATATTGATGAAGCAGAATACCACTTTTTAAAGGCGTTGGTGATGGATACCCTCCTACTGGCAGCGAGAGAAAACCTGGCCCGAATAGCCAATGCAAAAGGAAATAATGCCAGGGCAATAGAGTTGCTCAGCATCAACAACAAGCTTGACTCCATGGATGCTTCAGCACCTTACTCGCTTGCATTAATCTATGCAGAGCTAGGGGATCTGGAAAAGTCAGTTGATTTTTTAGAAAAGACTTTGAGCCTTGATAATTCCAATGAGAGAGCATATTATAACTTGGGGGCTGCCTTACAGCAATTGGATCAACCCGATCAGGCCGTTCAGGTCTATAAGGACGGCTTATCGGTGTTGGGTAGCTCTGATATGCTTGAACAATCACTAGCCGTGCTTCTGATTAGATTGGGCAAGGCAACAGAAGCAAAACCTTATGTAGAAGGACTATTAAGAAAATATCCTGGGAATCCTGATATAAAGGAATTAGCCAGAATTGTAAACCTAAACTAATTACAATGAAACGAGTAACAGCTATTGGTGGCATATTTTTCAAATCCAAAGATCCTGAGAAGACCAAAGACTGGTATAGCAAGCACCTCGGGATAAAATCAGGTCAGTATGGTGGTACTTTTCAATGGGGAAAGGAATCCGGTGAAAAGGGATATACCGCCTGGAGCCCTTTCGATGCAAAAACAAAATATTTCGACCCTTCCGAAAAGGATGCCATGTTCAATTACCGTGTTGAAAACCTGGAAGAACTCCTGAATGTTCTCGAAAAGGAAGGTGTTGAGATCATTGGTGAAATGGAAGAATACGAATATGGTAAATTCGGATGGGTCCTGGACCCGAACGGCTACAAGATTGAACTTTGGGAGCCTAACGATGAGGTGTATGGCAATATGGGAGAGGATTATAATGTGAGTGGGTAGAGCCTGCCTGCGCTATATCCTTCACTTCGTTTCGGATATCAAAGAAAGCTTCGGCAGGTAAAACAGTTGAGCGGTAAAGCTGCAAAAACTTTGCACTTTTGAGACTAATCCCTCATACCCCATCTACGTTCCGGTATCCCCTTCCTGTATCCTCTTCAGGGTTTTCTCAACCGAGAAAATCATGAAGATTATCCCGGCAGAGTCTCATCCTTTTATTTAACCTCATCACCCAGAATGGGCCAAGTCGAATGGTGCCTTTGATCCGGGTACCCATATTGTTGATCCATTTGGACATCCCATTGTAATACGGGGGTTCTCCTTTTTGCAAATTGGTAACACGAACACCAATGGATTGTTGGTATTCCTTAAAGCACTTATTCCCGTCAAGAATTTTTCGCGATTTCTTCCTGATTAAAATCAGGGTCTTCTTCCCTTTGTATTTGCCCTTCGAATTATAGTCCGGGTCCATACTGGTCTTTTCCGTATCTCCAAATATCAATTTTTCCTCCTGGGAAAAGACCGGGACGGCAGAAAGTATAAATACTACCAGGATGGCGTATCTCATCCCGTAAATTAATCAGTTAAATACGTATTTATAAAATAGGGCATGATAATTTAACCCCGGTTTAGTCTGATTTTAACTGATTCCTATTCCAATTCGGGGTTATAAAGTTGCTGTCCTGTTTCAAAGTCATAGAGCGTAAGTCCCCTTAGTTGGTAATAAGAAGCCCAGAAATTACCCAGTGAAGTCAGGTAATCCTGCTTGGCCCGGTCTTTCTCAGTAAGGGCCAGGCTGAGGTCGGTAATTGATATTTTTCCTATGAGGTACCTGTTTTTTGAAATTTCGTATCGTTTTTGGGATATCTCATCGGCCTTTGCGGCAATGGCTACCTGGTCTCTCAACATCATAAAGGTACGGGCCTGGGTGAGAACTTCTTCCTCAAAGTTGATCACATCCTGTTCCACGGTGAATTCTACCAATTGCTGGTTTGCCTGTGCGGTTCTTTTCCTGGCCTTTTGCCTGCCCCAGTCAATTACCGGGATCGTGAATCCGACATTGGCTATTAATTGCTGGTTGGGATCTGAATAAATCTCGTTGAATTGGCCATCGAGGCTCGATTGGTTGGAAAGTCCGAACCTTCCAAACAAATTGGCATTCAGACCACTACTCCCCACCGCCTGAGCCACATCCCTGTCAGCTTCCAGTTTACGCCTGGTGAAAGCTATTGCATCAGCACGATTCTTCTTGGCCATTTCAATCGCTGTATTTTCATCTACTTGAAAATCTGGGAGAAATGAGGGTACGGAAAGCTCAACATTCTGGTTGTCACCCAAGCCCAGAAAGGAGCGGAGGCGTAATGAAGCTGTCTCAAGGTCGAGTTCTGCCTGGGCTACACTTTGCCTTGAGTTCATCAGATTCAGTTCGAGTTGAAGGAGATCGTTTTCCGGAATTTTACCAAGCTCATAGCGACCCTGCGCAATCTTGTAAATGGTATCGTTTGAGTTGACGTTCTGTTGTGCAATATTCAGACTGATTTGGGCTGTGAGTAGATCAAAAAAAAGTTGGACAGCGGTTTGACTGATCTGTTCCATTTCTTCTGCATACTCTCTTTTGGACTCCTCAAAACGCAATGGTTCGATCTTCTGATCCCATTTAAGTTCATTGAATCCAAATAAGGGTTGAAGAAATCCAATAGAAACCGGATCTCCCCCGTATACATATCCATCCGTTTCAAAATCATCAAACCTCTCCACAGAAGAGCTAATGAAAACCTGTCCACCCGTAGCAGCAATCGTCTGATTGAGAGACAATTCAAGTTGTGCCGTATTCTGGTTAAGGAAGAGATACCTAAAACTCCCGTCGGGTTGTTGAACCCTTCGAACGGCCCTCGTGAATGTTGGAATAGTTCCATTCAATTCAAGCTGTGGGACGTAATTAGAACGAAAAGTTCGGTATTGCCAATAGCGGTTTTCCTTACGTGTCTCTGCCCTTTTTGCCGAAGAGCTCTGGTTTTTGGCAAGCATAACCACTTCTTCGAGACTGAGCTTGGTCTGAGCTTCTATCCACCCAGAGGCAGATATAGTAATGATTATCAATAAAAAAATCCTATTCATATCTTAATGAGGTTATTGGATCCTGGCTGGCTGCTTTCCTGGCCGGTGCAATACCGAAAGCTAATCCAACAGTTGCCGCTACTCCAAAAGAAAGTATTATAGAAGTGGCCGACACAATGGTAGGGATATCTGCAAATTCACTTACCATGTAAGCCAGTCCCACTCCAAGCATTACTCCAATTAATCCGCCTGATACCGAGATCATAACTGCTTCGAATAAAAACTGATTTACTATATCAGTTTTCTTTGCACCCAAGCTAAGGCGAAGGCCAATTTCCTTTATTCTCTCCAAAACAGAGGCCAGCATAATATTCATTATACCAATGCCACCCACAAGCAGAGAAATCCCGGCAATCGCACCCAAGACGTAATTGAAGATATCGTTTGTCCTTTGTTGTTGTTTAAGAAGCAATTCCGGAATCTCAATTTCAAAATCAACGACACCATAATGCCTTCTTTCCAGCAAACGGGATATTATTTCGGCTGTCGCATTCAATTTTTCTGTTTCACCAACCTGGATCACCAGCTTGTCCAATTGATGATAATTAGCACTGGTTTCATCTTCTTCTTCTGAATCATCCGATCCGGAAATCATAAAAAATCCACGTCCACCCCGGATACTCACCCCGCGCTGAGTTAGCATACCTTTGGTAACCAGATCACGATTGATATACCTGATTAACATGGTCTGCATTGGAGTGTACACGTCCATATTAAAATCTCTGATACCGAGCTTACTGATACTTGATTCTGAAATAAAGCGCTCTTTGAGTACCCCAATTATCTTCAACCATCGAGGTCCTACTTTGATAGATTTACCTAAAGGGTTCTCTGTTGGAAAAAATTTACTGGCAATGGAGCTGCCAATGATACAAACAGGAGCTCCTGACTCCAGTTGAATTTCGGAAAACATTACACCTTCAGCAAGGCTAAAATCCGATAATTCAAAATAGCTGGGCTGTACACCCACTAGCTTTGCTGACCTTCGAATTCCATTTTTAATCACATGAGTCTCGAGCAGGATTTCCGGACTGATATTAGATATACCAGGTACTGTAGTCTGGATGCTTTTTACGTCCTTTGTCGTCAACCCTGGTGAGAATTTTTTCTTTTCATCCGGTACATCACCTTCTTCAGAAATATTCTCCTCAGTTTGTTCTATGATGGGTTTTACTACAATATTATTAACCCCTACTAACTTTATCTGCTCAAGGATCTCCTGCTGAGCTCCGTTACCGATGGCCAGCATCGCAATAACGGCAGCTACACCAAATATTATACCCAGGGCAGTAAGTAGTGTCCGTAATTTATTCGCGAAAACTGCGTCAATAGCAATGAAAAGGTTTGCCAGTAGCTTTTTTTGCATGATTTCAGAAGTTAATTGGACTGGCGTTCAGAACTACCGGATCCCCCACCGCGTCGCATCTGCATGTTACCATCAGCGGGTACTTCAATCGTCCTGCCGTCGGGTAGAGTTATTGTCCTTGTCTTTTTCACAGGTTCTTCAACCTCAACCTCTTCAGGTACTCTTTTACCATCGAGCTCGGGAATCAACTGCACCTCTTCTTCCTCTAATCCAGCCGGTACAGAAAGATAAATTCTTTCACCTACGTCTAACCCCAATTCAATTACCGCATGGTCGGCATTTTGCGATCCTACACCAACTTCCTGTTTTATTATTCTTGCCCCATCACGCATGTATACATAGGTAATGGAGTCATTCTTCGAATGGAGGCTCTCCAATGGCAAATAAATTACCGAATCCAGTTTCTGGGCTATGATTTTGTTGCTTGTGGTCATGCCTGGCTTAAGCGACATATCTGAACCGTTAACCTGTACGTCAACCTGGAAAACCTTGGCATCGGAATTGGGACGTTGTTCACCCACATTGGCAACCCTTGTAACCACTCCGGTAAGTTTCTTTTCGGGAAACGCATCGAGGCCAATCTCAACGGGTTGACCTATTTTTACCTTTCTCACATCCACCTCGTTTACATAGGTCTTTGAAAGCATGGTAGATAAGTCCGGAAGTGTTGCAACCGTTGGGTCCCATACACTAATCTGAGATCCAGCCTTAACCTGTCGGCCGTCAAACCCTTTTTTATAGATTACCATACCCGATTCGGGAGCCCGGATTGTGAAACCCTCTTCAACACCCAGCATGGAATTGTATTCCCGCTGTATTTTCCTGAGCTCAGCAGCGACTTCTTTCATTTGTTCCGTAGCCTGCTGGTTTTTGATCTTATAATTCTCCTGAGCCTGGGTAAATGCCCTTTTAGCCTTGTCCAGATTGATTTCGGCTTGTTTAATTGTGGCTGGAGGTTCAAATTGAGATTGCTCCAGTATTATCTCCTGTTCTTCCACTGCATATTCCAGGTTAATCAGTTCATCCCTGGCTTGTCTCATCTGCAGGGTAGTATCCAGTTGGGTTTGAATGTATTGTGATTGTTGAGATTCCAACTCGATTCTCTTGTCCTCCAAACGATTCTGGAATTCAGATTTATCAAGTGTGGCAATCCATTGCCCTCTCTGGACTACGGTTCCCTCATCAATTATATCCTGAATGGTAAGATTGTAAATTCTGAAGTTCCTCAACGAAACCGGTCCGAGAATAGGAACAGAACTCTTTGCCTCCAACTCCCCGGTCGTTTCTATCTCCACTTTGAATTCCCCTTGCTGGACAGTAACCAGGATATCACTGACGTTATCGCTGCGATTGCCCTTAACTACGAAATAAGCAATCAATAAAACTACTACGACTGCAAAGGTTATGATTAAATTTCTTTTCATCTCAGAATACTTGTTTATGCAACAAAATTAACGGGATTGGACACCTTATGTTATACCAACTATATAAATCCTGACCCTACTATGTAAAATTTGGCTCTATTATTCATAAAACGCGATTCTGCTCTTCCAGGACATGTACGAAACAGATGCTTTTAGCATAAGAAAAGCCCGCTTTCGCGGGCTGTTATTTTATTGTTTACCTGATTCTTTTACCGTGATCTTACCTACTGCCGAGTTCTTATTGATTTTTCCGCTCCCATATTCTTTTAGCACAGATGCTTTAATGGTTAGTTCTACCGATTCAGGGATTCCACATTCCTCGCAGGAAGTTAGCCGTGTTTTTAAAACTATGGATTCATCTCCTTTAAGGGACCTGATGGTTCTCCCGTATTCAACCAGGTTGTCTTTTAAGGTCTCGATAAAAGGCATATAAAGTTCTTTCACTTTATTGTCCCGCTCATCCTGGGAAATATCATTAAGGCCAAGTGTTGGCATATCGTGTTGCCTGTTCTCACCGAATCCTCTTGGATTGGATGAATAAACTTTTGCATGATAGATCACACCAAAGTCTTTAAGACGCTCCACACCGGGTCTTGACGTCATGAAATATGTTTTTGATATTCCTGATTCGTAAACAGTTTTAAGGATATTTGAAAACAGCCTCAGGTCTTCCTCTACTTCTTCAGGTTCATTTTTAGTAACCACTACCTTTTCAAGAGCATCTACTCGCGAGATTTTGCCACTTCGATAGTTGTTAATATCTGATACTTCTATCTCCGCTGACAATCGTCCAAAACTACCCTGGTCGCCAAAAACCATATCTCCATCCTCGACAAATACCTGGAAATCAAAATTCATGTTATTCTTCATCTTCACCATCACCTTATCGGAGGATTTGAGTTGGCCTATGAGATTAGTATAATCAACAAGGAAGGTCTTGATCGTCTCAATAGTATTCTCGGAGCTTTCTCCAAGTTCAAGGATTTCCGCCGGTGGTGCCACTTTTACTGTTGCATCTTCCCAATCCGCCCTTTCCTTTCTATCCTTTAATGCTTCCCTTCGGAGTTGATCAGCTTCCGACCTTGCTTCGTCGGACCTGACCACAACTCTGCTTCTGGAAGGTGATGGCATGAAGACCATTCCCCTTGAAGGAAGGGTAAAGATGACGCCATATCCCTCCACGTACTCGGCCTCAATATCATTTCGGCCTCCCATCCTGAAAAAGTCATTACCCTGGTTGACCATGCTCTTCAATACATTGCTGGCCACTTTGAGATCCCTGTCCATTCTTTCTGTGTCAATGTTCTGTGCGCTGCTACTTATCACACCGGCAATCATGATACAGAGTGCAATTCCAATAATTATTATAACTGTCCTTTTCATCATATTGTATTTTGAGTTTTTAGTCCGATAATGGTTGTGCTCCCACCTGTGATATCAGGCTTGCCAGTATTTGGTCAGTCTGCATAAGTTTCTGATCTGTTGACTGCTCAAATCCGGTTAAGTACAACTCGATATTTTCGAGGTCTGCCTGCCTCTGCTCTTCGAGATAGGCAGTAAAGTCTGACATCACATTGTTGAAGTAAAGCCTCTGTTGCTCCTGGCTTAGTGATACCAGATTCTCAAGGGTCTGTTTTTGTTGCTGGTCCATCTGGGAAACATATTCAGCAATTTGTTGCTGGCTGACAGCGAGCAACCGATTATACGCATTCTCGATCTTATCCTCATTAGAGGTATTAGTAATCTCCAGGCTTTCATTCATATCCCCCCGGAAGGAATCAAATCTTTCATCGAGCTTAGCTTCGTATGCCTGCAACAATTTATCCACCTGTCCGCGGGTAAAAGTCTCCTCCCCCGCCTGGCCCTTCTCATTAAAGCCCAATTCAAAACCGTCTGATGAAAGTCTGAAATTCAATCCGGTTGCAAATCCAGCAATAATAAGAATCAACAGCGATGCTGCTATTGATAGCCAGGTCCTGGAGAAATAGTGCTGTACACCCTTCCTCTCAGTGATTACCAGGGCGGGTTCGCTGACTTCCCGATCTTCCCACTTTCCCAGGATTTCCCTGATGGATCCCATCTCCTCAAGTTCATCAGCTACTTCCGGG
>JAHEKQ010000068.1:0-4743 GCA_024638265.1 Flammeovirgaceae bacterium | reverse complement strand
TTGTCTCTCTTCCGTAGAGATTTCGCCATATATGTAGGCTATCAACAAGCTTTCGTCGGGTCTATCCTTCATAGCACACCGTGTTTTTATTGATGTTTTGTTCTTTTAAAATCTTCTTAAGACTTCCCAGTCCGTAATAAAGCCTGGATTTAGCGGTGTTTTCAGAGATACCCAGTATCTCTGCAATTTCCCTGAATTTTAACCCCTCGTATTCTTTCATAATCAACACCTCCCGCTGCTCTACCGGGATGTCCTTAAAGGAATCAAGGAGTATTTGGTTAAGTTCCGAAATCTGGAGCCTGTCAGAAGGGTCTGGATTTGTATCCCTTATCTGACGAATATTATTTTCTTCATCCTCATTCTCTCCGTTAATCGAAATGGACATATTTCGCTTCCTTTTTCTCTCTTCATCATGACAATGATTAAGGGCAATCCTGTAAAGCCAGGACCTGAAACTTTTGGTGTCTTTCAAGTTGCCAATTGACCTGTACATCGATATAAATGTTTGTTGTGCTGTCTCCATTGCCATGTCGTGATCTGAAAAGTACTTGAAGCAAAAGTTGTATATCCGTTTGTACCACAAACTCACCAGCCTACTGACGGCCTTCTCATCACCATTTTTCGCCTTTTCAATTAAGGAATCCGAATGAAGCATAGCTATGTCCAGGAGTGTCCCTGTGTACATAATATACGATTTTGGTTCTAGGATGGTGGTAAGTCCAAAATAGTTTTAAACGGTGGGAAATTTTTTCAGCTTTTTTTTAAACGCTATTTTTGCTGGCCTTCGCGATATGAAGAAACTGATTCAATTTGCCCTTAAGAGAGTACCCCGATCCTGGCTGCAACGGATCGCTCCCTATGCACTGAAAAGTATCGCGATCTTTTACCGGGGCAATAGGTACACTTGCCCAATTGAGGGAAGGAGCTACCGGAAATTCCTTCCATACGGCAGGATCAACCCGCGCAAAAATGCTCTGTGTCCAGGCTCCATGTCACTTGAAAGACATCGGCTGCTATGGCTGTTTTTAAAGGATAGAACTAATTTCTTCCAGGGAAAAAAGGACTTCCTTCACATAGCTCCTGAGGCATGTTTCATGCCGAAGTTCGAAGAATTACACGGTGAGAGATACATCACGGGCGATCTTGAAAGTCCGCTTGCCAAGGTTCATTTTGACATCCATGAAATACCATTTGAAGACAATTCCTTTGACATTGCCATGTGCAACCATGTCATGGAACATGTGGAGTCTGACCTGAAAGCAATGTCAGAAATATATCGTGTATTGAGGCCCGGTGGTTGGGCAATCATGCAAGTGCCCTTCTTCCCACCCCTACCGGAACAAACCCATGAGGATCTTTCAATTTCTGATCCCAAAGAGAGGGAGAGATTATTTGGTCAGGATGACCACGTAAGAAAATATGGTAATGATTATTCCGATCGGCTTAAGTCAGTTGGTTTTGGTGTAGTGGAAGACCATTATTGTCAAGAACTTGCAGAGGAAACCCGCGTGAAATATGCACTTCCCGGGCAAGAAGTGATCTATTTCTGTACGAAGAAAACAGGTGAAAATGACTAATATTTCAAATATTAATCCCTGTTAAGTTAAATGAGGGTTGCTTTGGGTAGAATTACCTATGCTTGAACTCTTTTGAAAACCGTAGATTAGTCTCGAGGGGAGGAGGGGCTTTGCCCCGCGGACCTTATTTAGACTTTTTTACCCACTCAAAGACCATCCCGAGCGCATAGCTGGATAGCTGAATAAAGGCTATTGGGATTGATAATATCCCGATTTTTAAACTCTTGTATTCCAGTATGGCAAAAAACCCTATCAGCAGGAAATAAATGATGTACAACAGAAAAGCGTATATGACAAGAAGGGGATGAATGAGATACCAGAAAGGAATACTCAGGAATCCCAGGGTAAACATCAAAGGCAAAAGATGTACAACCTTAAAAGCACCTTTGTTTTGCCTTGCGTTGATCACCCGCCCCCGTCCAAAATTGAAAGCCTGCCTGACAAATTTATCAACAGTTTCTCTCCGCTTATGGTAGACGAATGCATCCTTGATGAGGGAGCTCTTATATCCGCAATTCCTGAACCGGGTGCTGAATTCGATATCCTCGCCAAGATTTGTCTGGTAAAAACCTTTCACCTGGAGGAAGGCTTCCCTTCGAACCCCCATATTGAAACTCCTGGGTTGAAATTTCCCAAAGTGTTTCTTTTGTCCGCGTATCCCCCCCGTAGTAAGGAAAGAACTCATCGTAAAACCAACCGCCTTCTGTAAATCGGTAAAGCTCCTATGTGCGCGATCAGGGCCTCCCCATGAATCTGTGTTATTGTCTCTTAGGAACTCGTCAACGATATCAAAGTAATTGGAAGGCACCAGGCAATCGGAATCAAGAAATACGAGGAACTCCCCTTGGGCTTTTTCAGCAGCCCAATTACGGGTGAAACCCTGGCCCGTATTTTCTTTTTGATAATAGTGTAGAGGAAGTTGATTGATGTATTCTTCTATTTCGTCCTCGCAGGTTTTAGACGAGCCATCTTCCACGATAATTATCTCCCAATCAGAACGTTCAACTGCACTAAGACTGTCGAGAAGTTCCTTAACTTCTTCAGGTCGGTTATATACTGGTATAATTACCGAATACCGAATCATTCTTCAGGATCAAATCCCTTCCTGTCGACTACCAGGTATTCCAACTTTGATTCAGATCTCATAGCCATTAACTCGGCTAAAAATCCCGTGAGGAATAATTGCATCCCAATTATAATTGCTACCAACGAAATGAAAAATATGGGTTGGTCTATCACATCCCTTTTCAGTGGAATCTTTGAAAAATATATCGAATCAATTTTTTCCCAGGTGATCATGGCGACAAGGATGAAACCAAAGACAAAGGACAGCGTACCAAGTGTACCGAAAAAGTGCATGGGTTGCCTTTTGAATTTGGATACAAAGGTAATGGATATAAGATCCAGGAAACCATTAATAAATCTCTCAAGGCCATATTTTGTGCTCCCGTATTTCCTAGCCTGGTGTTCTACTTGCTTCTCGCCAATCTTGCTGAAGCCGTTCCAATTGGCAATAACCGGTATGTAACGGTGCATTTCCCCGTACACATTGATATTTTTCACAACCTGCCTGCGATACGCTTTTAATCCACAATTAAAGTCGTGAAGCTTGATGCCGGAGATCATGCGGGTAAAAAAATTGAATATCTTCGATGGAATCTTCTTCGAAATGGGGTCACGCCTCTTTTTCTTCCATCCCGATACCATATCATATCCTTCCTCAATCACCATTTTATGAAGTGCGGGTATCTCCTCGGGACTGTCTTGAAGGTCAGCATCCATGGTGATCACTACTTCGCCCTCAGATTCCCTGAAACCAGTTTGCAAAGCGGCAGATTTACCGTAATTACGATTGAATTTTATTCCCTTGACGCTTGTGTCGGCATCAGAAAGTCCACAGATGATTTTCCAGGAAGAATCCGTACTTCCGTCATCAATAAAAAGGACTTCATAGGAAAAGTGATGGTCTCCCATCACTTTCTTAATCCAATCGTTTAGTTCCTTTATCGACTCCTCCTCGTTTAAGAGGGGAATTATAACTGAAATATCAATCGGCATTTAGATTTCCAATGATGGATCTGTCTTCTTTGTAACTGCTGAAATTATTAAAGAAAGTATAAATCCAAAAAAGACACCTGCCAATATTCCCAGGACTATAGTGGCAACCGGACCTGAAAACATTTCAAATATTTCCCGAGCTTGTTCTATTTGAGCTTGATTTAGACCTTGTTCGGCCCATTGTTCTTCTACCTGCTGCTTCTGAAATTGTACAGATCCGTCATCTACCAGCATAATATATAAACCGGAATAAACCGCACCAATGGCACTAGACACAAGGGCATATATAACACCTATGCCAAGTCCCTGGCCATAAGTCATGAAACCGCCATTATTGGCTTTAAACAAATTATGAGAAGCTATTATGAAGTAAACACTGATACCCACAGATACAACAATCAATACTATCCCGGCTGCGGAATTCTCATACAGTGCAAACATATTACTGACAGTTGTAATGATCACACTGATCAGTCCTGCAATCAATCCATTCTTGATTGCCGCTTGAGATACTGTGAACTTTTGTTCTTCCATTTAATTATGTGTTTAGATTGAAATTATCTCTCCACCCTTCTGAATAATGCGGAGTAGAGTAAAGGTATAAAAAACCCGACAATACAAGACTTGATAAAGTAATCAACGGCTAATATTCCGGCTGTAGTATTTTCCAATGAAGCTAAATGGTTAGCGAATTCCTCTTCAGTCATCCTAACGCCCTGTGGTCCGTTGATCAATTCGTCCTTGGCGGCCATTACGCCCTGGCGAGCCATTTCTATATATTCAGCGACAAATGATGTTTCTACTTTACCAAAAATATATATAAATACCCCTCCTGTTATCCCAACGGACAGATACACGGTAACACCAATAATCAGGCCCTGCCAGAAATGTAAAAAGCGGTTATTGTAAAACTCCTTAAATTCCCTAATGGCAAAGTAGATGAAGATCAGGAATATCAGTATCCTGCTGTCAAGGTAGGGTGGAACCAATGAAGGATGCCTGCCCGTGTAAAAAAGGACGATCATTATCACGACACTTAGAACCGATGCTACCATGCCAAACTTAATTGGTACCCTGAATAATGGTGATAAACTGCTAAATCCCGTCA
>JAHEKQ010000155.1 GCA_024638265.1 Flammeovirgaceae bacterium | reverse complement strand
TGGATTACCCGCTCCATCTCTATTGGATATTCTGGAAGTATGGCAATAAGCTCATCAGCTGAGTACAGGGACTTGGCAAGAGATGAATATACCCCGTTTTCAGTAAGCGCAAGTTATCATGCCATCAAAGCTAATTATTCCTCAAACCAAGAGAACAGATTTTCCTTTTACGGAGGCCTTGGTCTTCAATATCTGCAGCATTATTACGAACATTACAATTTTGGAAGGAAGGCCGCGGGTGTATCAGGAAATATAGGGGCTGTACTGAAATTTGGTATAATTAGAGTTACCCTTGCTGAACTTACTATCGTTTACATGGATAGCAGCCTTTTCTCAGAAGGACATAACTCAAATTTATTTTTTTCATTGAATAGCGGAATTGCAGTAAGGGTTATAAATCCGTTATAATGTTAAGATTTCTAGTTGCCATACTGCTTTGTACTTCTTATTCGGCACATGTTTTTGGCCAATCACAAGTCAATTCCTATAATGATAAAGGCCTGGCGAAGGCCGTTTATTCAGCAGATCAATCCATGCTGGCAACCGCAGATGGCAAGAATATTAAATTCTACACCTCAGGAACCTTAACTCTACTTCACGAATACAAGGTCAATAACAAGGACATCACTGCCCTTGCACTTTCTGGTGGAAAGGCTTTAATCGGTGGCTATGGCAATTTTGTCAGGATTGTCGATATCGAGTCAGGAGAGTACACTCAGCCAATATTTATTGATGGAGATATTAAAAAGTCCTCTCACCAAAAAGTAGAGAAAATTGAATTCATAGATGCCAATCGGGCAGCTGTTATCTATAGTAATTCATTTAATATTCTCGATTTGGATTTGGAATCATTTACAGAGCAGAAAATCTTTGACTTTCAATTGCGGGCCATGAGCTTTGGTCAGCAGGAGAATCAAATATTTATAGGTGGTGGAAACAAAGAAGTGGTTAAACTCAGTCTACAAAACCTTGGTGAGACTGAATCTCTTTTCCCAGGAGAAAATTGGATACTGAGCATTGATACAGATGTGGAAGGTAACTATATGGCAGTTGGTTATGAAAACTCCATTGTTAAGATATTTATCATGGAAGAAAACGAATTAGTGGCTACTATCGAGGACTTTAAAGGATCTGTTACCGATGTAGAATTTAGTGCGGACGGCCAATACCTCGCCATGACCAGCTCAGGCGGAATTTGCCACTTCTATTCGATGAAGGATCAAAGAGTCAGCCTTACCCTGGATAAATTTGGCAACGAATTACTGGGAATATCATTCAATCGAAATGGCAGGGAGATTGTAACTGTGGAGAAGTTCCAACGAGTAAGAACCTGGGATGTCACGCCGCTAAATATCTCTTCAATCTATGATTTCAAGGATGAAGATGATAAAACAGGACCGTCAATATATATTTCCAATCCACCTAACATCACCAATGACAGGGTTACAGTTTCAGACGACTTAATACGATTACAGGGTGTGGCAATTGATGAATCAGGCGTTAAAAATGTAAGTATAAATAAGATTTCCACACCGCTTAAAGAAAATGGAAATTTTACTATAAACCTTCCATTGACTATGGGTGAGAACTTCGTCAATATCGAAGTGACTGATATCAATGATAATATTTCCGTTAAGCGTTTTATTGTCAACCGGAAAAACCTGGATGGAGAGGCTTACGATCCGATTGAAGCAACAAATTATCTTTTCATTGTCGGAATTAATAAATACGAATATTGGCCAAAACTCTTCAATGCAGTAAGGGATGCAGAACATGTGGCCAACGTACTTATTGGATCATATGGGTATAATTTCAGTGATGTAACCATGTTGCTGGATGAAAAAGCTACCGCGAATAATATCTACCAAACATTGAGAGGCTTAATTGAAAAAGTAACTCCCCAAGATAATCTTACCATTTATTACTCCGGACACGGGTATTTTGATGACCTTCTAAACGAAGGATACTGGGTACCTTATGATGCCGATGTGGGGGCTACCGGAGAATATATGTCTAACAGCAACCTCCTTAAGATCCTCAACAATATTAATTCTCAGCATACTTTCCTGGTCGTAGATGCCTGCTTTTCGGGATCCCTGTTTGCCCAACAGACCAGGGGGTATACGGACAATGTCGAAAAGTACAAATCGAGGTGGGGACTTGCCTCGGGAAGATTGGAAACGGTATCAGATGGCGCCTATGGTACGAACAGTCCTTTTGCTACCAAGTTCATTGAATTCCTGAAAAATACAGAGGAAAATGAATTCCCGGTTTCGCAATTGGTTCAGTATGTAAAAATTGAAGTAGCCAATGAAACTAATCAGACACCTATTGGGAATCCGATTAAATCCCTGGGTGATGAAGGAGGGGAGATGGTTTTTCGGAAGAAAAACTGAGGTTACTTCAACCAACTTAGTATGGCCGACAGGTTTTCAAGCTGCTCGAATTTCTCATCCTCAATCTCCAAGTCAAGTTTCTCATGCTCCCAGGTAACATGATATGGGATATGAATGGCAAATCCTCCCACCTTCAATACCGGGAGAATGTCAGACTTGATTGAGTTACCGACCATTAAAAACTCGGAAGGTTCCACATCCAGGTGTGATATCAGCTTCCTGTAATCGGGTTCCTTTTTTTCTGTCATGATCTCGATGTGGTGGAAATGTTTTTCCAGTCCCGACTTTTTCAATTTGCGCTCCTGGTCCAGGAGATCCCCCTTGGTGGCCATCACCAGCCGGTAGGATCCATTCAGCGTTTTTAAGGTCTCTTCTACCCCGGGTAGTAGATTAACCGGTTTCTGAAGCATTTCCTTGCCTATTTTGATGATCTCTTCAATGACCGTATCCGGAACTTTATGTTCTGTAATCCTGATGGCGGTTTCAATCATGGATAGCATAAAGGCCTTGATCCCATAGCCGTACAATCCCATGTTGTTGATCTCGGTTTTTAGGAGTTCCCGGTTTACCGTATGCTGCGGCAGGTAATCTTCCAGCAGGCTGCAGAATTTGTCCTCGGCTTCTCTGAAAAAGATCTCATTGGCCCAGAGGGTATCGTCAGCGTCGAAGGCAATAACTTTTACGGATGTAAAGGGCATACCCAAAAGTACTTAATTTCCCATTTGTGCCTGTTTAATTCAAATCACAAATTGTAGTATCTTAGATTCATGTACCGACATAGCTCATCTCATCACGTCTTACGGAGATTAGTCGTATTCCTTATTTTCCTTTCTATTGTATTTGGTTCAAACGCACAAAAAGGAGCGGTTGGATTGCGCCTGGGTCCCGGACTTGAATCGATACCCTCATTCCAGGTGGGACAAACAGAATATGAAATAAGTGCGGTAGCACCTGGCCTGGGAGTGGATGTTGGGTTAACGGAGGCAATATCGGTTGGCTTGCATCATAACTACATTTCTACAACTAGTGCGGACGCCCGGGATGTACAGTCCGGCTTCAGTAATGAATTTCAACATACATTAAACCATACTATTCTGAGGGCACGGGTGTCGACAGATCAATGGCGGTTATTTTCAGTCTATTTCAGTACCGGATTACATCGCCTTGCCTATGATTATCCTGATTTTAGTCTTAATCGAAAGGCCCTTGGATTTTCAGGGGGTGCTGGAATTGTAATGAGGCTCAGGCGATTACGGATCAACATTGCGGAGCTGAATGTAATCCGTCTTAATAATCACCTCTTTTCCGATACGGTGGATTCGAAGGTTTACCTTCACTTGAAAGCTGGTATTGCCATAAGGATCATAGAACCATTGTAGTCGACAATACTGAGAGGCTAAGCAGGAGTCAAAGAGACTAAACTTGAAGAAATATTAATACTCTCTAAGAATAAGGGGTGTGCAGTTAGGCGCTTCGCCATCAATTACCCGGAGTTTACCTTCATTGACTGACCAATATTCCCATACCCCGCCTTTTCCTGATTTCCAGTCTTTTAGGCTAAACCACTTCTTTCCTGAAGTGTCACCGGTAACCTTATAAACCACCAACGCCCTATTGTTTTTCCACCAGGTAAAGGGTTGATCTTCTTTCATAGATTCCGGGTAGCCTCTCCGAACC
>JAHEKQ010000154.1 GCA_024638265.1 Flammeovirgaceae bacterium | reverse complement strand
TATACCGATACCTCAACCTCTTAGAAGACCTGGGATTCATTATTGAAAAGGATTTCAACGACCGGTTCTTCATTGCCGAATATGAAGATGAGGGAGCGGGGATCCAGTTTGATCCCGAGGAAGCTGGTTTTCTCAAGTCATTAATTGAAACAGGGTCACATGGGCACCCGTTCCGCGAATCAATACTGAAAAAGCTCTACCTGAATTCTGAGATTAAAGTCCTTTCTGAAGATATGGTCAATGCCCGCTCAGCGCAATTGATCAGAAAGCTGGGAAAATGCATAAACGATGGCAGACAAGCTGTTCTGGTGAAGTATCACTCAGCCTCCAGTGGCAATATCAGGGACCGCAGGGTGGAGGTGGTTTCATTTTCATCGAATTATGAAAGCGTTTATGTATTTGATATACAGGACAGGAAGACCAAGAACTTCAAAGTGGAAAGAATCGGTGACGTGATGGAACTCGATCAGCAGGTCAAATATCAATCGGAATACAGGAATATGCATCGCGATATCTTTGGAATGACCGGTGACGAATTGCTCCCCATTAGAATACGATTGTCCTTCAGGGCGTATTTGCTTTTACGTGAAGAGCATCCGGAAAGCTTGAATTATATAACCGAAGAAGAAAATGAGCAGAAGACCTACCTGCTGGAAGTTAATGTGACCGCCTATGCCGGTGTTTCACGGTTCGTACTGGGCTTAATTGACCACGTGGAAGTGCTGGGTCCGGATTCTTTCAAGTCTTATCTCAATAACCTCCTGAAATTCGAAAGATTTTAGTTAATGACACAAGTTGTCACAAAGTGAACCTTTCTTTGAGCATGCAAAGGGACGAATCATATCAAAGATACCAGAGGTTCCTCACCGAGATGGAGAGAAAATGTGCTGATGAAATGGTTGGTAAAACGCCTGAAGAAAAGAGAGCTTTATTACAACTGACGCAAAGGATTGCAGAATCCTTTACCGACTTATATGGTGATGGAGGTACAAAACGTACGCTTCTTAAAGACGTCCGGTTGCTGACCATGCCTTCACTCAGCATGAACTAGCAACCGGATGTATCTCCTCATTTTTTCCTCGTGGCTCTGAATACGCCGTTAGGTTGATTGAAAACCATATCATCACCGTCAAATTCGACAGAAAACCCCGGTAAGCCGGAAATACTGAATTCATTTTTACTTGTTGGCTCAAGGGTATATTCGGGTTGCCCTTTAATAAAGAGCTTCAGAACCTTGTTATCCAGGGTAACACTAGCCTCCATTTCTCCCAATTGGAAAATACCAGTATAACTCTCCAATACCTCCAGGGGTATTTCTTCTTTAAATATTTTGTCAAACTCTATTGGGGAAACCGTGGGGTCAAGGCTTACTGTGAGTTTGTTTATATCACCTTTTTCGTTCATATGAAATTGGATTTTACCCTTTCCGAGGATTCTATCGTCCCACTGGAATACATCGTAGTGAAAATGTTGGAGTGGAAGTTCAAGGGAATTGAACAATGCAGTAAGCTGCTCCTCATCCAGGGAAATTTTCATTTCGCCGTAATTAACATGTTCGTAACTCCCTTCATAATCTTCCATGCTATGTGAAAAAATGGTCCCTTCCACCGGCTTTTCTTCATTCTCTGGACTTTCCCTGGAAGTAACTTGGGATTTGATCCTCTCATTCCAATCAATTTCTTTCAAGCCGAGTAAGCGATCGAATAAGGTGTTTCTTATTATTCCAAGACTCCTGTTTCCATTCAGATTTGTAAGAATCACCACACCGAGGTTATCCATGGGCAGCATGGTTACACCGGCACTGAAACCATCAATATTCCCGCCATGATCCACTCTCTTGTGTCCCCTGTAGCTATTGATAAACCATCCTAATCCATAGGAATTATGGAAAACCTCACTGTCCATGCCTCCTCCCATCGCCATCTGGGGAGTGTGCATCCTGTTTATATAGGCTTCACCCAGCAATTCTTCCTCTCCATACTTCCCATTATTGAGTTGCATTTTAACCCATTCAGCCATCTCTACAACGCTGGAATTAATAGAACCTGCCGGCCCTATGGCATTGATATCCCGGTAATCCATTTTTATCAGGGAACTGTCTGCCCATGCATAGGGGAGGGAGGCATTTTCATCAGCTTGCAGTGCCTGCACAGAAAAATTACTTCTCTCCATTCCCAACTTATCCATGATATTCTCCCGGGTAAAACCTTCCCATGATTTTCCGCTTACGCGTTCTATGAGAACACCTGCAGTGAGAAACATAAGGTTCTGGTACTGCCAGGTTTCACGAAATCCAGCGCTGAACTCCAATTCGGAGAGAGAATTGAAAATCTCGTCCCTAGTCTTTGGGGATCCATACCAGACAAGGTCGTGACGGGGTAAACCAGAGCGATGACAAAGTATATCTATCGGAGTCATATTATCCTCTGCATAATCAACTGATAAGTCGAAATCCGGAAGATGCTTTTTTATAGGTTCATCCAATTTGATATTGCCCTCTTCAGCCAGTTTCATAACACCAAAAGCAGTAAATGCTTTAGAGGAAGAACCTATTGCAAACAATGTGTTAGCATCCGTTGCTATCTTATTCTCAACATCCCGGAAACCATAACCTTTCGCGTACACGACCTTTCCATCTTTGATGACACTAATCGCCATGCCAGGTACATGGTATTCCTTCATAATCTCTTCAACGAATTCATCAAATCCCCGTAATGCTTTTGTGACCGCTTTGTCCTGTGCAAAACCAGGAAATGAAAAGAATAAAAGAGCAAGAATACCGCTGTACAGAAAGATACGTTTCATGAGTCTTTTTTTGTTCAATCTACCAATTAAAGGCATGGCCTGAAATATCTCAAATCACCGTTTACTCCCTATATACGCCGCTGGCTAATTTGTATTCAATCTTCTTGAGTTCGCGCAGAATCAGGTTGCGATCAATGTCCATAAACTGGTAAAGCTTGAGAAAACCGATTGTGGTCCAGCTTCCAACAAAACCTACTGCCCAACCCAAGGATGCTTTTACAGATTCCGAATCGAAATATTTTATTGCGCAAAAAACCGCTAAAGCCGCAAATGCGAACATCATAATCAAAACCATGGCATTCAGAAACTTAACCCTACTGCGAAAGCTCCTGACTATCTTTTCCATGGGTCCGGTGACAGCCAGTTCTTCAATAAGTTGCTGATCATCCTGATCTAGCATCTTCCTGATCAATTCATCTAGTTCATCTTTTTTCATAATTAATAAGTGTTAATTGTTTTTTGATTTTTATTCTCAAGTGGTATAATCTTGATTTGATTGTTCCGTTTGGAACACCCAGAATGTGTGCTATATCCGATACAGCTAACTGGTCATAATAGTACCACCGGACCAGTTGTTTCTCCTTTGTAGGGAGCACAGAAATAATCTTGCGAATAGCATCCTCCCTATTATCAGGTTCATTGGAATCAACGATATCCGGCAACTCCTTTACGGAGTTTTTCCGTAGGTGATCCATGCATTTGTTATAAATGATCCTTCTTGACCATAACATAAAGGCCCTGGGATCCCGCAATGAGTGAATTTTAGCAAGAATGACAATCCATGAATCCTGCACTATATCAGCGGCCAGGTCCAGGTCTTTTACGAGGTAAAAGGCATCTTTGAGAAATTTCTTTTGCCAAAGCTTAACCAGGTCGTTAGCAAGTGTGACATTGCCCGCCTTCAGCTGTATGATCAACAATTCAGTGATTAGATCTCGTTGATAATTATTCATTCTACATACAGGACGCGTGATTAGTGTCCCGGTTCAATATTGATTAATAAAAGGTAGGTGAAATTCCTCATTCTGCCTTTAGGCGCCATCAAACATCCCCTTATGATAAGCCTAAATTGATCTCACCGCGGTACACTAAATCAATTTTAATCATTAAAAAATCTGTGAAATGAGATCATTATCTATTGCCGTATTTATGGCATTAATAGCCCTGACGGGATGTCAGGACTACAATGTGGATGTGCAGGAACCATCGAGACTGGAAATACTACTCAATGATTTTCAAGTATCCCCGGTGTACAAGGACCTGCAAAACATG
>JAHEKQ010000067.1 GCA_024638265.1 Flammeovirgaceae bacterium | reverse complement strand
TACCGGTACTGAATCCGTCATCAGAACGGGTTGTAGCGTGAACTACAACATCTCTTCCGTAGAAACCGGACTGGCTCAGTCGTTCGTAGGCCCCCAACATAATACCGTTGAGGTCATTTACGTCATTAATATTAGTCTGCAGATCCTTTGAAGTAGCTACTGTTGGCTCCAGGAAATCTGAAGAACAAGCTGAAATTGCAAAGGCTGCAACTGTTACTGCGAATATATTTCTGATAGTTCTCATGTTAGTTTCGATTTACAGTTGAAGATTAACACCAAGTGAGAACGTCTTCAGAACTGAAGGAGTCAGGTTAAGTCTTCCGTCAGCTCCTACTTCAGGGTCAAACTCGAGGAGAGGATCTTTGGTCCATGTCCAAAAGTTGTTGCCCTGTAAGAAAACCGTAGCTCCCTGGATCTTCAGGTTGGAGATCAGGTTTGAAGGGATCTGGTAACCGAGGGTTACGTTCCTCAACCTCAGGAAAGTACCGTCATACAGTCTCCTTGACGAGTTACTGCTTGAATTCTGGTTTCCACCAAATACGTTTCTCGGGTTGGGAGACTCATCACCGGGCTGCTGCCAACGTTCATACTGTCGCGCATATCCATTAGCAATGCTGAAAGTATATCGTCCGTCAGACTGAGTATAGAATGCCCAGTTATCATATACCTGGTTTCCTGTTTGGTAATAAAGCTGTGCCGTGAGGTACAGTCCTTTATAGTCTAACCTGGTGTTCAAGCCACCGAAGAACGTGGCTATAGCAGAACCACCCTGGTAGATAAAGGCTGCATCACTGTAGACATTGGTTGTCTCAGTTTTTTCCTCATTCAGGTACCATAGAGGATCTCCATTTGCAGGATCCACCCCTGCCCATTCACGCATTCTCCATGCATATGCAGGCTGACCTTCTGTTACGATAGTAGTACTACCTTCAATAGTGATTTCTTCACCGTTACCATCACGTGGCATACGGGTTACTTCGTTGTCGACTGTGGTGAAGTTTACACCGAGGTTCCAACGGAAGTCTCCACTATTCACAACATCCCCGTCAATTACCACTTCAAACCCTTTGTTCACCATATCCCCGATGTTCTGGGTCTGGCTGCTGAATCCTGTAGTCCTTGACAAAGGCACATTGAGGAGCAGGTCAAAGGAAGTCCTGTTATAGTATTCAACGTTCAGGTTTACACGGTCAAAGAGTGTAGTCTCCAGACCAACAGTAAGCTGGTTGTTCTTTTCCCAGCTCAGGATTGGATTACCCACCTGGCTCGGAGAAACAGCTGGTTGACTATTGTAGTCTCCCGAGAAGCTCAGGAAGGACTGGTATTCATTTAATCCAATTCCGGCATTTCCTGTAAGTCCGTAAGAAGCCCTGATTTTCGCAAAAGTCAGAACATCATTTCCGGCTAGGAAGTTAGTTTCAGACAAGATGAAACCGGTTCCTACTGAGTAGAATGTTCCCCATCGGTAATCAGGAGCGAAACGTGAATTTCCTTCCCTTCTGAGTGAGGCGTCTACATAAAGCTTTTCTCCAAGGTTGTAAGTCAATAAACCGGTGATTGAGTTGATACCCCAGTCATTCACAAAACCTGAAGTGAAGTCAGGTGTACCTACTGAAGAAGGATAGTACAACCCATCAGCAGCAAACCCGTATCCACCGGTTCCTATGGTTTGGTAATCGTTCTTCTGTGCTTCGTAAACCAATGAGGCGTCGAGACGGCTGTCACCACCCAGGTCGATACCATAGTTCAACTGGTTTTTCCAAGTGTAGTTCAGCGTTCGGCTCCAGTACATGTATGAAGAACCGTTTTCCGGGGGAGCAGCTCCTCCGTATACCCTGTTATTATAGGTAAGTTCTTCCGTGTTGATATACTGTACAGAAAAGGTTGAAGAAAACTGAAGATCAGGCATGATGTCATAGGTCATCATGGAATTATTGATGATCTGGGCCTGTACAATTTCCCTGATATCGTTTTCGGGGAAATAAAGTGGATTCCAGATAACACCGCTAATATCAGTAATGTTGACGGTTCCGTCAGCATTCCTGGCCCTGTCAGTAGGTCGAAGGAACATATAAGCTGCATCGGGGCTTCCGAAATATGCAGTACCTTCAAGCTGTCCGTTCTGGATTGTACGTGCAGTGGTAAGACTGTTGGAGAAGTTGATCTTGTCAGTTACAAAGGTGCTGACATTGACTTTTCCACCAATCCGGTCCATTTGTGAACCCCTATTAACACCGTCCTGCGCAAAGTATCCGATAGAACCATAATAGTTAGTCTTCTCATTTCCTCCACGAATAGAGATGTCATATTGCTGAGACGCGGCATCGGGATTGACTACTTCGTCTTTCCAGGTAGTATTGGTAACACCATCCCATCCACTGTCATAAGTGTTTCTTGCGTCAGCTATTGTAATACCATCACGGTTTGCCCTTGCTTCGTAGTATAATTCATCCCACTGCGCTGCAGAAAGCATATCAGGAGCATCAACAGCTCTTTGAACTGTTCCATACTGTGCATTGAAGCTGATCTGAGCTCTTCCGGATTTTCCTTTCTTGGTAGTGATAATGATTACACCATTAGCACCCCTGGCTCCGTAAACGGCTGTAGCAGTCGCATCCTTAAGGACGGACATACTTTCGATGTCGTTGGGGTTAAGGGCGGCAAGAGCACTGAATGATCCAGTTGAACCCCTTTCAGTTGTTCCTGAAATTACGGGAACACCATCAATAACGAAAAGAGGGGAGTTGCTGGCAGTTAGCGAGCTAAGACCCCTGATACGTATATCCTGAACCGCGCCGGGAGTACCTGAGGAGGCTCCAAGCTGCAAGCCCGGAACGGATCCCTGTAATACCTGGTCAATTGTGTTAACAGGCTTGTTTTCGATCGAGGCAGCGTCCACCTGGGTAATGGAACCTGTATAGGTTTTCTTCTCCCTTTCACCGTATCCTGTTACCACAACCTCGGTTAGTTGAGTAACGTCTTCTGTTAATTGAACATTTATCACCGACTGGCTGCCCACGGTAACTTCCTGGGAAGCAAGCCCGATAAATGTAAACACAAGTACTGACTGGCTGGAAGATACTGAGATCTTAAACTGGCCATTTACGTCAGTAGCCGTACCATTCGAAGTGCCCTTTTCAAGCACCGTCACACCAGGAAGTGCACTTCCATCATCTGCGGAAGTAACTGTTCCTGTCACAGCTCTTTCCTGTCCGAAGGCAATAGCCGTAACGAACAACAAAAGAACCGTACTCGAGAGTAGATTTTTAATCATACGAACTGAGTTTGGTTAGAAATAATTTAAAAATAAAGCCAAAAATTATAGAAACGAGCTAGATAACGTCCCTTTAGATTAGGTTTAATTCTGCGAAGCTAGGGCTGATTTAAGTGAAAAACAAATGCTAACTAATTAATTTGTGGTCTATTTCAGCACTTAAATCTGTTTAAACACATATTTCTGAAATCAGCTTACTTCGATGATGAAGTAATTCTTCTTACCCTTCTGGACCAACAGGTATTTATCTTTAAGCAATTCTGTTTCCGGTTTCTGGTTGGGATCGTTGATTTTTCCCCTGTTGATACTCACACCGCCCTGTTGAATAAGCCTCCTGGCTTCCCCCTTGCTTCCAAAAATAACGCCTTCAGTTTCCCCTGAAAGCAGATCCGTTACACTTTGGCTGTTATGAAGGGTTTCCTGTGAGATTTGCACCTGGGGAACTCCTTCAAATACGCTTAAAAAGGTGTCCTCATCCAGGCTGATGAGCTGTTCACGGGTGGATTTGCCAAAGAGAATTTGACTGGCATTTATGGCCATTTCTAGCGCCTGTTCTCCATGCACCCTTTTTGTAATATCCTCCGCCACGGTTTTCTGGAGCAAACGCTGGTGCGGAGCCTCGTCGTGTTGCTTTTCCAGTTCAAGAATTTCCTCCCGGCTGAGAAGCGTAAAAATCCGGATGTAATTCTTCACGTCCTCATCCGAACTATTGATCCAATACTGGTAAAATTTATAGGGAGACGTGAGTTTGGCGTCAAGCCAGACATTTCCCTCTTCCGTTTTGCCGAATTTGGTACCGTCGGCCTTCTTAATGAGGGGGGTAGTCACCGCCCATGCTTCACCACCGGTTTTTCGCCTGATCAGTTCAGTTCCGGTTACAATATTTCCCCACTGATCTGAACCTCCCAACTGTACCTTGCAGTTTTTGTTTTCATACAGCCAGTAGAAGTCATAGCCCTGGACCAATTGATAGCTGAATTCCGTAAAGGATAAACCGGAGTCCAACCGGTTCTTGACAGAATCCTTGGACATCATGTAGTTAATTGTGATATGTTTTCCCACGTCACGGATGAATTCGAGGAAATTCATATCCTTGAACCAGTCATAGTTGTTGACCATTTCCGCAGAGTTCTCACCACAGTCAAAATCAAGAAATTGTTCCAATTGTTTCTTCACACAACCCTCATTGTGTTTCAATACCTCCTCGGAAAGGAGATTTCTCTCCTGCGACTTCCCGGAGGGGTCACCCACCATCCCGGTGGCACCGCCTACGAGGGCGAAGGGTTTGTGTCCACATCGTTGAAGGTGTACCAGAGTCATAATCTGAACCAGGCTCCCGATATGCAGCGAATCGGCCGTGGGGTCAAAGCCGATGTAAGCACCGGTCATTTCCTTGCCAAACTGGTCTTCCACTCCCGGGGTCATGTCGTGGATCATACCTCTCCATTTCAACTCTTCAACAAAATTCATGTGCTGGAAATTTTGGCAAAGATATAGAAGTCAATGTAAGTCTCAATGTTTGCCGCACACACATTGTGGTATGGTCAGCATATTGGTTTCCATGTGCCAGTCGAAAGAGGCATTATAATCATCCATTTCCCACCAGAATTTAGACCTCTTGTTGTCATAATTTCCGGTCTCGTTCATGGTTGAGGTATCATACAGCCTACCGTTTACCATGGTTAAGCTTACTGAATTGGAATTCCTGATATCTTCCAGAGGATTCTTCTCGAGAACTATGAGATCCGCCAGTTTTCCCTTCTCGAGACTGCCTAAGTGCTTGTCCATTCCGAGGTAATGCGCACCGTTGACGGTGGCGGTCTTTAGCGCCTCCATATTAGTCATGCCACCCTGCTGAAGCATCCAGAGTTCCCAGTGTACTCCCAGGCCCTGGAGCTGTCCGTGGGCTCCGAGGTTGACTTTTACCCCCTGGTCGGTAAGCGCCTTGCAAACTTCCGAACTGAGGATGTGGCCGTTTTCATATTCTTCCATGGGAACCATGGTACGGTGTCGCGACCGGGCGTCGATAATCGATCGCGGAGTGTATTTCAGGAGCTGTTCATTCTCCCAGACATTGCTGTTCTGGTACCAGTAATATTCACCGCTCATTCCCGCATAGTTCACGATCAGGGTAGGGGTGTAGCCTGTCCCGCTGTTACCCCATAAGGTCAGGATATCATTATAAACCGGTGCGATCGGAATATTGTGTTCTATCCCCGAGTGGCCATCCATGATCATCGACATGTTGTGGAAAAAGGTGGAGCCCCCTTCCGGCACTACGATGATTTCTTCTTCACGTGAGGCCTGGATGACCTGCTGTCGTTGTTCCCTTCGGGGCTGGTTGTAGCTTTTCACCGAGAAAGCACCAAAAGCCTTGGTCCTCCTGATCGCCGCCCTGGCATCGTCCAGGTTGTTTACTACCGCCTTGAAATCTCCATCCGCCCCATAGAGGATGATCCCTGTACTGAATATCCTCGGGCCGACCATAGTTCCCGATTTCACCATTTCTGACTGGCTGAAAACCATTTCCGTATTCGATGAAGGATCATGGGTTGTGGTAACGCCATAGGCAAGGTTGGTCCAGTACTGCCAGTGTTTCTGCGGACTTATCCCATAACGGAATTGGCCCATGTGGGCATGAGAATCTATGAGGCCGGGCATAATTGTTTTACCTGATACATCAATCACGGTTGCATTGCCCGGTACATTCACATCAGCTCCAATTTCACGTATCCTGTTGCCTTCAACGACGACCGTTCCGTTTTCAACTACCTCGTCGCCATTCATCGTGATAATCCTGGCCCCGGTAAATGCCACGATTCCTTCGGGGATATCATGAGTGAGTTCGAGTCCAATATCAGTTCCGGTCGAATCAATGGCCGGTAATTCTTCCGGAGAGTCCTCTAGAAAGGTAAAACGGTCCTTGATCTCGCTGCTGAAATACTGTCCACCCAGGGTCCAGTGAATTTTTTTGGAGTCCGAGGACCAGTGGACATTGATCCCCGCGTCCCTGGATACCAGGCTGACGGGAACATTTTTCCCCTTAGGGGTGAGGTCTACCGCTTTTCCGCTGAGAGGAAGGGGTGCAATGTAGGCCTTGTGAAGATTGATGAATGCTACCCACTTTTCATCCGGCGAAGGGATGATCCGGTTGCCGTACTTACTGGAGGCATGCGTTCTTTTCTCGTTCCCGTCTACATCCACACTCCTCAACTCTTTGGTCAGGTTACCAAAGAAGTACCCTCCCGTCTGATAAAAGATCCTGCTCCCGTCTTTGTTCCAGCTGGGGAATGACCCCTCTGAAATCACCTTTTTTTCTTTGCCCCCGCTTGCGGGAATCACATACAAGCCAGGTTCCAGGTTATGGGTGAACCCCTGGTGCGTGTTGCCGCTCTCTTTTTGAAACAGTATCCATTTTCCATCGGGACTCATGGATGGATAACGGTAGATATAAGGTTGATTTGAAATTTTTACCGGCTCGGCATTCCGGGTTTGCCAATCCAGTTTCATGATCGAGCCCCTTTTCTCATCATTCCAGGTGACATAGGTAATCCACTTTCCATCACCGGAGAAGCCCGGTTCAAATTCCAAATCAGATCCCTCCGTAAGGCGTTGGGGTTTGCCATTAGGCCATTTTTTCTTGTACAAGTAACCCGCCGCATTGAAGACTAGCCATTTTCCATCGGGACTGGTTATGGCATTTCTTATCGCCTTCGCTTCGAATTTTGTGGGGGCCGGATCATTTTCAAATCGCAAGGCTTTGGCAACTTTCAAAGTGGTGGAAGCTTCAAAGGGTATTTCCCGGGATGAGTAGTCCTCCACATTTACACTTATTATCTTTCCCCCGGCCCAGAGTACGATCTCTTTATTGTTCGGATGCCAGGAAATCCCCGGATATGTACCGAATATCGCCCAGGCTTCATGCTGGTCCTTGTTCAACTTGTCATAAACCGGCCATTCCCGACCGGTGGCGAGAGCCCTGACATATAGGACGCTTTTGGTCCTTACGCGCTTGATAAATGCCAAATGCTCGCCGTCCCTGGATATGGTAGGCCTTGAGGCACTTCCCGGTCCCCCAGTTATGGTTTCGGTCTCACCCTTGACCAGGTCGTAACGCCTGACGACATAGATCTGGCTGTTGGGGTCCTTATTGTACTGGAAAAACCCTCCCGGGTAAACATCTTCCGAATAGTACAGATACTTCCCGTCCGGCGAGGTAAAGGGTTCATTGACATCCTGCTGATCATTTTTCCTTTTGGTGAGCTGTATTCCGGATCCTCCGGACCGATGATACATCCACATTTCACCCGCTCCCAGGGATCTTCCCGAGGTAAAGTGCTTCCTGGCGATAAGGTATTCGCCGTCATTGGTCCAGACCGCATTGTTCAGAAGCCGGAATGATTCCTCAGTTACCTGTTTCTCCTCGCTGCCATCTTTCTTCATGATCCATATATTATCTCCACCTCCGGCATCGCTTGTAAAGGAAATCAATTTGCCATCCGGGCTGAAGCGGGGTTGGACTTCGTAAGGTAATCCCGTCCTCAACGGGGTTGCTTTTCCTCCGCTGAAGGGCATAATGAATATGTCCCCCACGAGATCAAAAACGATCTGTTTGCCATCGGGGCTTATATCCAGGCTCATCCAGGTGCCTTCATCGGTATTAAGGGGCACCTCCGTGAATTCCCAGCCATCCCCCGGGTTGGAAACATCCCATTTGTCCTGGGAGAAGCTAATGATGGAAAATGTGAGGATCAGAGTGATAAAAGTGGTTCGCATTGTATAAGGATTTATAGTGGCTGAATGTACTCAATTCACCATTTGAACCAAAATATAACCACACTTGGATTGGATTTATAAATCTCAATAATTCCATTCAACACCCCGACGATCCGTTTACTCATCATTATTTAACTGAACTTCTGAAATGGTGTTAACGTAGGTGTGGGTAAATCCTGCATTTACTGAACTCTATTATACCTGGACAAATGAAACTAAGACAATTTCTTATTGTAATGGCAGGGCTGGCCATACTGGTCCTGTCCGTAATAGGCATGGGTGCCTTGAGCGAGATGAAGGAACCCCTGGCCACGGAAGAAAAACCCGTCGTATATAAATATGTGAAGACCGCCCCGGTGAGATACACCAACGTCAAGACAGAAGTGCAAGCTTTTGGTAGGGTAGGTACAGCACAGACGCTGGATATGATCTCGGAGGTATCCGGGAGAATGTTCGAAGGGGAGGTGAGTCTGAAAGAAGGGCAAAGCTTCAAAAAAGGGCAATTACTCTTTAAAGTAGACGATGAAGAAGCCCAATTAAACCTCCAGTCACAAAAGAGTAACTTTCTCAGGGACCTCGCCGCTATTCTACCTGACCTCAAGATTGACTTCTCGGATAATTACCCGGCATGGGAAAGATATTTTAACAGTATCAGCTTAAACCGGCCTATACCGAACCTTCCCAAGTATAAAAATTCGAAAGAAAAGACATTCTTGGCCACAAAGAATATATTCTCGAATTTCTACGATATAAAGAGCCAGGAATCGAGGCTTAAGAAGCATAAATTTTATGCCCCTTTCGATGGGACGATCTATTCTATTAACCTCCACAATGGCTCATTTGTCAATGCGGGCAGCAACATAGGCCGGATCATTGAAACCAACCGATTGGAGTTAGCGGTGGATGTCAATGTCAGCGATATCGGATGGATAGAAACGGGAACTCCCGCGGAAGTCTATGCCGAAGATGGAACACTTTGGAAAGGCAAAGTGGTGAGAATGGGCGAATTCGTCAACCAGGAAACCCAATCCATTGATGTTTTCTTAGCCATTGAACCCAACAAGAATAAATTGTATGACGGACAGTTTCTAAGGGCGGTTATGCCTTCCCGGGTGATCGATAACAGTATGATCGTTCCCCGGAACATAATCATGAACGGGGATGAAGTCTTTACCGTTGAAGATACATTATTGCGCGTAAGGAAAGTACACATCCACAAGATTAACCAGGAAACCGTGGTAATGTCCGGCCTTGAAGAAGGGAAGGACCTTGTTATTGAACCTTTGATTAATGCTTTTAACGGGATGCCGGTGAGAAAACTAGATGATAGGGAGAAGGATATTGAGCTTGAAGGAGAAGATTCCCAAACAGCCATTACTAACTAAGCTACCATGAATTCAATAATGAAAAGTCTTGTGGAGCTTTTTGTCAAGCACCACATTCTTGCAAACATAGTCATAGCAATAACGCTCATTGGAGGAATTGTCGCTTTCCTCAATACCAAAAAATCGTTCTTTCCCACCCAGAATATGAATACCATTAATATTTCGGTGGTTTATCCGGGGGCAAGTCCTGAGGAGATGGAAGAAGGGGTTACCCAGAAAATTGAAGAGGCTGTCGATAATGTAGCCGGGATCGACCGGATTACTTCCAGTTCCTCGGAAAATTCAGCCAACATCAGTATTCGTATTCTGGAAACCTATGATCTCGACGAGGTTTACCAGGAGGTAAAAAACAACGTGGATGGTATTAACGGCTTTCCGGTCAGCGCCGAAAAGCCAATCATTACCAAGGTAAAACCGCAATCGGTGGCACAATGGGTAAGTCTTTACGGGGACGTCGACCTTTTTACCCTGAAACGCTATGCGGAAGACATACGCGATGAATTACTGGCCAGTGGTGCCGTGTCTCAGGTTCAGGTAATGGGGTACAATCCCAGGGAGATCTCCATTGAAGTTCCGGAAGCCAGGCTTCGACAATACAACCTGACATTTGATCAGGTGGCCAGTGCCGTCCGGTTAAATAATAGGGATATTTCAGCAGGTTCCATTAAATCTTCGACCGAGGAAATTCTGATCCGCTCCAAGGCCAAGGAAAAATCGGCTGCGGAGATTGGTGAAATTGTTTTGAGGTCTAACTCTGATGGATCAAAATTACTACTCAGGGATGTAGCCATTATTCGTGAGCAGTTTACGGAAACCCCAAATAAATGGACGGTCAATGGTACAAGGGCTGTTTTCCTCAGGGTTGATAAGCTGGAGTCGGAGGATCTAGCTGAAATATCCAGCTTCATGAATGGTTATGTGGATGAATGGAACGAGAGACATGACGGTCTGGAGCTTTCTGTGAATTTCGATTTCATGGATTACCTCCAGCAGCGATTGGATATGCTTACCGGAAATGGCTTACTGGGACTACTCCTGGTACTCATTTCACTAGGGCTGTTCCTAAGTATAAGACTATCATTCTGGGTGGCCTGGGGTATCCCGAGTTCATTCCTCGGGATGTTTATCCTGGGTTCATTTTTCGGCCTCACGATCAATATGATGTCCCTTTTCGGGATGATCCTCGTGATTGGTATCCTGGTGGATGACGGGATTGTAATCGCTGAAAATATTTACAGCCACTTTGAAAAGACGGGCAATCCCATCAAAGCCGCCATAAACGGGACCATGGAAGTACTACCGGCCGTATTCACCTCTGTTACTACCACTATTGTGGCGTTCATGCCTCTGTTCTTCCTTACAGGAGGACTGGAATTCCTGAAAGATATGGCCTTTGTGGTGGCAGCATCTTTAGCTTTCTCATTGCTCGAGGCATTTTTTGTACTACCGGCACACCTGTCCAGTAAAAAAGTGCTATCACCCAGAAAAGAAGGGACAAGGAGTTACAAGATCAGGAATGCAATCAACAAGTTTGTCGATTGGATGCGTTACAAGCTATACGGTAACATGCTAAGGTATACCATGAAGTACAAATTCGTATCCATGTGTTTTATCATTGCCCTGATCCCTATTACTATTGGATTGTTTTCGGGAGGAATTATAAAATCTACCTTCTTTCCACAAATACCCTTCACAAATTTCCAGGTCGATATTTCCTTTAAACCGGGAGTGACTGAGGAAACAACGGAACAATATGTAAAGAAATTTGAGCAGGCGGTATGGGACGTCAACGACGACCTAATGACTGAATTAAATGACACCATACCATTTATTAATTTCACCTTTTCCAGCGTCGGGTTCAACCAGGGACCCAATGGTGACCAAGGTGGCCACGCCGGGGGTGTCCAGGTGTTTTATAAGGAACTGGATGATACGGGGATCAATGATTTTGACCTGGTCAACAGGGTCAGGGAAAAGATCGGTACCGTTCCTGAAGCGGAAAAACTCGTGGTAGGGGCGGTCAACAATTTTGGAGCCCCGGTATCGGTAAGGCTGCTTGGAAATAACTATCAAGAGCTTCAGGATGCCAGAAAGTACCTGAAAGATGAGTTGGAAAAAATCCCGGCATTGACAGATGTGCAGGATAACGTGAAACTTGGCAGGCGCGAAATGCTATTTGATCTTAAGCCCAATGCCTATTTCCTCGGCTTGACCCATAATGATATCACCAACCAGATCAGGCAGGGTTTCTTCGGAGAGGAAGTCCAGCGATTACAGAAGGGGTCGGATGAAGTCAGGGTCTGGGTGAGGTATCCCAAAGAAGACCGATTGAATATGGGCCAGATTGAGGATATGAAAGTAAAAACGGTCCAGGGCGAATATCCGCTGAGTCAACTGGCGGGCTACCAGATGGAAAGGGGCATTTCTTCCATTGCTCACTATGATGGAAAAAGAGCAGTTACCGTAGAGGCACAAATGGTGGATCCGTTTGGAGAAGTTCCACCGATTGTTAACCAAGTAAGGGAAGATATAATCCCGGGCCTGAAGCTTCAGTACCCCTCAGTCAAAGTTGACTTTGGCGGACAGGCGGAGGAAGGGCAAAAAGCCCAGAATGAGATTGCCCTGTACTTTATGGGAGCTTTCTTCCTGATTTTCATCATCATCATGATCAATTTCCGCTCTTTCTACCAGGCTGTAATGATATTATGTATGATCCCGTTAGGTTGGATAGGTGCCAGCCTGGGCCATGGAATAGAAGGTCAACCGGTTTCTCTTCTGAGTGCCTGGGGCATGATTGCACTTTCAGGAGTCATTATTAATGATGCCGTGGTATTCCTCGCCAAGTATAACACCATGATCAAGGAGGGTAAACCGGTCAGGGAGGCGGCCTTCCATGCCGGGATTGCAAGGTTCCGGCCTATTATGCTCACCTCAATTACTACAGTGCTCGGACTTTATCCCCTAATCATGGAAAAGAGTTTTCAGGCACAGTTCCTTATCCCCATGGCCATTTCGGTAGCCTACGGAGTGTTGATTGGTACATTTTTCATCCTTCTTTTCTTCCCCGTTTTTATAATAGCCTTCAATGATGTGCGAAGGTATGCCAAGTGGTTGTGGACCGGCGAAAAGCCCCAGCCAGAGGAGGTGGAGAGAGTGGTGATAGATGAAAAGAAAATAAAGGAATACGGACTTTCAGAACCTGCAGCAGCATGAGATATCTACTAACTCACATACTGATCATTTCCTGTACCCTAGCATTTGGACAGGATCCACTTTCTCTCACGGATGCAATCCAACGGAGCCTTGAGAGGAATTACGATATTTCCATCGAGGCCAAGCGGGTGGATATTGCCGAGAATAACAACAACTGGGGAGAGGCTGGAAGATGGCCTACCATTGACCTGAACCTCAACCAGAATAACGGGGTCACGGATAATGTCAAGACCGCAAGCCCTTTCCAGTTGCAGGACCTTACAATCAATAACAGTCTGAGTCCCGGAGTAAGCCTGAACTGGAGTCTCTTTAATGGGTTCAGGGTGAATATGTCAAAGAAAAGGCTTGAAGACCTGCAAAAAGAATCCGACGGCAACGCAGATATCGTGATATCCAATACCATTCAGGCAATTATACTGGGCTACTACCGGGCTGTGCTGGAGAAAGAGCGGGTAGCGGAATTCGAGAAGCAATTGCAGTTGTCCACGGATAAATACGAGTACACGAGAATAAAAAGTGAAATCGGTGGAGCCGTGAGTAGTGACCTGTTGCTTGATCAGACCAACTACCTGAATGACTCTACAAATTTGCTCAACCAGCTGATCGCTTACCGAAAATCTGTCAGGGATTTGAATTTTCTGTTGGGTGAGCAGGATCCAACCCGGGAATATACACTCACTGATGCGCTGGTAGCTGACCTCGAAGACTATAGTCTGACCGACTTATATGAAAAGATGACCAGCAGGAATGTGGATCTTAGAAAGCAGTATATCACTCAGTCAATTCGCGGGTTTGATACTGAGATTGCCAGGGCGGACCGATTGCCCACCTTGAGCTTCAGCCCCGGGTTTACGCATACCAACAGCAGGGTTGATCTCAGCCGGGCTTCGTTTCCCAATGGACAGGGAGGCTTTGATCCGGGGCCTGCCGAACCACTGACTGCGATAAGCGATAATTATTCTGCCAATTTCAGCCTGAGTTTCAGACTCTTTAATGGCGGAAGGATCAATCGGGCGATCCAGAATGCCATGATCCAGGAGGATATTGCAAGGATGTCTACGGAAAAGATGAAAGTAAGCCTTTATCGCGACCTGGCTAACTCATTGGATCAGTATGACGTGAGAAAGCAGATCCTCGCTATCGACGAGGAGAAGCTCAATGCAGCGCGTAGAAACCTTGAAATTTCTTCAGAGAAATATAAAAACGGGACGATCAATTCATTCGATTTCAGGACGGTTCAGAATAACCAGCTGTCCTCCGCTATACAACGATTGAATTCGCTTTATAACGTCATTGACTCCCACGTAAACCTGTTGAGGTTGACCGGTGGGATCATCGAAACCTATGATGACTAGGTATAATTGATTTCGGTAGGGAAGGCGGCAGCTATTGGCTGCCCTTTTTGTTGTGTTAGTTCCCAATTCCTATAATTTTGTTTCCGAAACAACACTACTTATGGAACAACCACAATCACTGATCAAGGTGGCAGAATTTCACGCCACTTTTCAACACCCCATACTTCCTGAACCTACCATTCCCTCCGAAAAGCGATGCAAACTCAGGGTATCCCTGCTTGCCGAGGAGTTAAAAGAACTCGAGGAAGCGATAGAAGATAAAGACCTGGTAGAAATCGCTGATGCCCTGTGCGACCTTCAATATGTATTATCAGGCGCCATCCTGGAGTTCGGATTGGGAGAAAAGTTCAAGGAACTGTTCGATGAGGTTCAGCGGTCTAATATGAGCAAAGCCTGCGATTCTGAGGATGAAGCAAAAGCCACGCTTGAATCCTACCGGGAGAGGGGTGTGGAAGGGATTTATGAAAAAGTGAACGGGAAGTGGCTGGTTTACCGGAAAGAAGACCACAAAACACTCAAATCCGTCAACTACAGCCCTGCTGACCTCGAATCCATCTTGAACAAATGATGTAATAATAAGTTATAACTTACATTAGAGTTTACTTTCCTTGAAATACTATAATCAAGGGTTAAATTAGGTCGTTAATAGCTTATGTTTTCAGTTGGAAATACGGAAAAAGAAGAGGCGCAAACCTTTAGGCAGATCTTTGATCAGAGCAGTGAACTGATCTACATTCATGACGAGCATGGTACTTTTATTGATGTAAATCAAACCGTTCTCGACATATATGGTTACAGCCGAGAAGAAGTGATCGGGAAGACTCCTGAGTTCCTGGCTGCCCCGGGCTTGAATGACCTGGATTATGTGGCAGGGGAGATTGAAAAGGCTTGGAACGGTCAGGTCACTGAACCATTTGAATGGTGGTCAATGAGAAAAGACGGTTCATTCTTTCTCAAGGAGATCAAATTGAAGAAGGTGAAGTATTTCGGGAGAGATGTGATCATCTGTACAGGCAGGGATATTACCAGTCGCGAAAGGGATAAACAGGAACTCATCAATAAAACAGGTCAATTAAAAGCCCTCAACAGGGAACTCGATTCATTCATGTGGAAGGTAAGCCACGATCTCAAATCACCCTTATCATCTATCAAGGGCATTATCAATGTAGCCAAGATCGAGAAGGATCCAGATAGTATAAAGGATTATCTTGATCATATTGATTCCTCCATTGACAAACTCAACAGTTTCATCCGGGACATGGAGGATATTGCCAGGAACAAGAAACTGGAGGTCAATTATGCCCCGGTAGATTTTGAAACCCTGCTGGACAGTGTAATGGAGGATTTCCGGTTCAACAGCATCTCTGAAGGAGTGAAAGTCAATCGCAAAGTCAGTCAGAAAGGCGAGTTCGGAACCGATGCCACTATTTTAAGATCCGTTCTACACAACCTCGTTTCAAATTCCTATAAGTATAAAACAGAGCATAACCCACAAATCAGTATTTCGATATCCTCAGGCAAAGAAAAAGGGATTATTGAAGTGAAAGACAATGGAATCGGGATCAGCAAAGAGTACCTCCCCAAAGTATTCGAGATGTTTTTCAGGGCTACAGAGAAGTCCGGTGGATCCGGATTGGGGTTGTTTATCGTAAAAGAAGGCCTGGAGAAGATCGGTGGAAGTATCGATGTCAAGTCAAGGGAAGGGCAGGGAACCAAGTTCACCCTGACTATACCCAACAACCTTGAACAGACCCAAAATTAATCGAATGAGAATTCTGCTGATCCTGTTTACTGCCTTGATACTTTCATGTTCAGGGAGTTCAGGACAGGAAAGCGAACCCGAATGGCAGTCATTATTCAATGGTGAAAATCTGGAGGGCTGGACCGTAAAAATCAGGGGTTTTGAGTCGGGGGAGAACTGGGGCAATACCTTTCGCCTGCAGGACTCACTACTTACCGTCAGTTACGACGAGTACGATTCTTTCAACAATCGTTTTGGCCATATATTCTATCAGCATCCGTATAACTCCTACAGATTGAGGGTGGAATACCGGTTTATAGACGATCAGCTACCCGACGGTCCGGGTTGGGCATATCGCAACAGCGGGATCATGGTTCACAGCCAATCTGCAGAATCCATGGGCAAGGACCAGGACTTCCCCGTCAGTATCGAGGTGCAGCTATTGGGAGGCAACGGGACAGATGACCGGAGTACCTGCAATCTATGCACACCGGGCACCAACGTAGTTTACGAGAGTGAGTTGGACACCCGGCATTGCATAAGTTCCAGCTCTGGCACCTACCACGGTGATCAGTGGGTAATGGCCGAAGTTCGGGTGTATGGTGACTCGTTAATAGAACACTACGTGAACGATACACTGGTTCTCACCTATAAAGACCCTCAATTAGGTGGCGGCAATGTCAGCGGCCACATCCCGGATTTGTTCAGAGAAGGAGAGCTTTTGAGCGGCGGCTATATCAGCTTGCAAAGCGAAAGCCACCCGGTGCAGTTTAGGAAGGTGGAGATT
>JAHEKQ010000066.1 GCA_024638265.1 Flammeovirgaceae bacterium | reverse complement strand
AAGAACCCGACAATCACTAAAAAGACTACGTTCACCCCAAGTGCGAAGAAACAATACCTGGCAGACTTCAACATGGTAAATACTGCTCTCAAGTCATCGGGTTATTCAATTCTTGATGTCAGGAGTCCGGCTGAGTTTAATGATCCGGCGGGTCATATACCGGGAGCGATAAACATTGAATTCAGTGAAGTACTGAATACCAATGGTACCTTGAAAACCCCAGATGCACTGAAGTCACTATTCTCGTCAAAAGGAATTTCAAGTAACAAAAAGATCATCGTTTACTGCCGTTCAAGTGTAAGGGCTGGAATTGTATTTCTGGCATTGCATTCCGCACTGGACTATCCCAATGTGATGGTTTATGATGGTGCCTTCATTGAATGGGCCGAAAGGGCACCTGATAAACTCGGATCTGAATAGAAGTATAAAAAAATTATCACCACAGGTAATGAAAACGAACCGACGAGATTTCCTCAAAATATCAGGTTTGGGCTTAGGGGGGATCCTGGCCTCCAGGGATATAGCACAAACTGCAGCTTCCACTGTTGATGAGCTTTTCCCCGGTAAGAAAAGGATCCCCACCTATTGTGAAGTTTGCTTCTGGAAATGTGCGGCCTGGGTCAAGTGGAACAAGAAAGGTGAACTTTGCAAAATCGTGGGAAATGAATCTGATCCACTATGTAAAGGAAGACTCTGCCCCAGGGGTACTGCCGGTCTTGGCATGTATTCTGACCCAGACAGGTTGAAAACTCCATTGATCCGCTCCTATACAAGAAAGGGTCAATACTATCGGGAAGCTTCCTGGCCAGAAGCCATTGATTATATCGCATCGAGAACGCGGAAAATTATCAACGAATCTGGAGCGGAATCCCTGGCGCTTTTCAGCCACGGATCCGGTGGTAAACACTTTACCAGGTTCCTGCGTGCCCTGGGCTCCGGAAATTACACAGCTCCATCTTACGCGCAGTGCAGGGGACCAAGGGATGTGGCCTTTAAAGCCACTTACGGAACCCCTCTGCCTTCACCGGAACCGCTTGATATCAAGAATACAAATTGCCTGGTATTAATAGGTTCTCATCTTGGAGAAAACATGCACAACTCCCAGGTTCAGGAGATGTCTCAACTGATTGATAGGGGAGTGGACATTATCACGGTGGATCCCAGGCTGAGTACGGCAGCAGCCCACAGTACCATGTGGTTGCCTATTAAGCCTGCCACTGATTTGGCCTTATTACTCGCCTGGATGAATGTGATTATCGAGGAGGGACTCTATGACCGAAATTATATAGAGAATTACTGCTTTGGATTCGAGGATCTCCAAACTCATTTGGAAGATAAAACTCCTGAATGGGCGGCTTCTATTACCAATCTGGATCCCGAAAAAATTCGAAAAGCTGCCAGGATGATGGCTCAGGCAGCTCCCTCTGTAATAGTTCACCCGGGACGACATGTTACCTGGTATGGTGACGATACACAGCGCTCACGGGCTATTGCTATTTTGAATGCTTTGTTGGGCAGCTATGGAAGAAAGGGAGGAATATTTATTCCCCAGGCGGCCAAGATTCCATCCTATCCGCATCCGGCATACCCAAAACCTAAATGGGACTGGAAACAGACTTTGAATGGAAGATATTCACTCGCCCACCTATCTGTGTCGAATGCCTTGATCGATGCAAGTCATCCTGATAATGCTACTGATAATAAAATTCGCGGGTGGTTCATTGTTGGTACTAATCTGATCCATACGGTTCCCGACATTCCCAGGACAATTGAAGCCCTGCAAAATCAAGATCTGGTAGTAGTAGTCGATACAATGCCAGCGGAAATTACAGGCTATGCAGATGTGGTTCTGCCCGAATGTACTTACCTGGAAAGGTATGATGATTTGCGCGCTTCACCATACCGGGAAGCGACGGTGGCAGTGAGAACGCCAGCCTTAAAGCCTAAATGGCTGACAAAGCCCGCCTACTGGATGGTTAAAAAGCTAGCATATAAATTTGGCCTTCAGCCTTATTTCAATTATTCGGACTATGACGATGTGCTGTCATGGCAGGCTAACCAAATGGGAATATCTTATACGGAACTAGTGGAAAAGGGTATGCTAAAAGTGCCAAATCCATCAAACCTATACTTCGATCCTGTAGACCAGCCGACCTTCAATACTGCTACGGGAATGATAGAACTCTACTCATTTGCATTTGAGGATGAGGGATTTGATCCATTACCCGACTACACGGAGCATCCCGAGCCCCCGGATGGATATTTTCGACTGAATTATGGTCGTGCACCTATGCATACCTTCAGTCGAACAGGTAATAACCATTTTCTCTATGACTTGTATCCCGAGAGCCCTGTATGGGTCAATCCGGAAGTGGCAGAAAACCTTGGACTAAGGAATGGCGATAGGGTTATCCTGGAAAACAGTGAAGGAGTATCTAGCGAATTCAGTGCAAAGGTGAGGGTTACAAACAGGATAGGTCCGGATTCGGTATATATGGTTCACGGCTTTGGTCATTCTGATCCAAGGATGAAGAAAACTTATGCCAAGGGAATTTCCGATACCCAACTGATGACCAATGTAATGATCGATCCTGTGATGGGTGGAACGGGTATGAGGGGCAATTTTGTGAAAATAAGGAAAAAGTCGCGGGAGGGACTCTTCTCATGAGGTATGCAATGGCCATTGATACCAGGAAATGTGTGGGTTGTGGAGATTGTGTGGTAGCCTGCCAGGAGCAGTATGATATTCCTGCCGGCTATTGCAGGTCCTGGATAGCTGAACAAGTTAAGGGTAAATACCCGAATGTAAGTATGGAAATGAGATCTGAACGATGTAACCATTGTGCAGATGCTCCATGTGTGGTATGCTGTCCCACGGATTCCAGCCATATTTCAGAAGGCGGGATAGTTCTTACTGATCCTGACTTGTGTATAGGATGCGGTGCATGTATAGAATCATGTCCTTACGATGCGAGGTATTTTGATCCCGTTAATGGGAATGCAACAAAATGCACATTTTGTCATGAACGTGTTGCGGGAGGAAAATTACCTGCCTGTGTAGAAGTATGTCCGACTTACTGCATGTTTTTTGGCGATTTGGATGATCCAAATGCTGAGATTACGAAGCTGTTAAGGGAAAGGGATTATAAAACCCTCAAACCTGAAATGGGTACAGAACCTCATATCTTTTATTTAAGCTGAATGAAATGAATGAAGAACTAATATTATACGGAAAGAATAACCCTCACGTGGTTCCTCAACTGGAAGTTTGGGGGTTTCCCATTTCGTTGTACCTGTTTCTTGGTGGAATGGCCGCTGGGATCCTGTTTTTCACTTCGCTTTTCTACTTGCTGAAAAAAGACAAGACAATGCCAGTGCCCTATACTAGGGCTACTTATATCGCCATTGCAGCACTGATCATTGGAACCATTGCATTACTCTTCGACCTGCATAAGATCCTCAACACCTGGCGTTTATATACTCATTTTGACTTACAGGCCCCGATGAGTTGGGGAGCCTGGACCTTATTGGCCATAATTCCCCTTGCAATTCTCTGGGGTGTACCTTACAAATTCAGTTTTATAAATGAGTATAAATGGAAAAATCGGTTTGAGACAAACGTGGCTATATTCAGAAAACCGATTGCTGTGCTGCTCATAATTACGTCAGTTATACTCGGTGTTTACACAGGAATGCTTCTTTCAGCATTTGTGGCCAGGCCACTTTGGAACAGTAATTTCTTACCGATTCTGTTCTTACTAAGTGGTCTTTCAAGTGGGATTGCAGTAATTATATGGCTAAACAGGAACAGCCTGGAACGTAACATTTTCAGGCGTATAGATATTTGGTTAATCATTTTTGAGCTTTCATTGCTCATTGTATATGCTATAGATCTATTTTCAGGATCAGAAGCACAGGTGTCGGCGATCCGGCAGCTGGCAGGCGGTGAATTCGCCTTCCTCTTCTGGATGATGGTTATTTTTGTTGGTTTGGTGATACCCGCTGTTTTTGAATGGCGAGAACTACGGGGAGCGAAGATCCCCACTTACGTTGCACCTGTGCTGATCCTGATCGGTGGACTTGCCTTTAGAATGATTATCGTCCAGGCGGGACAACTTATTTAGATGATAGATAACAGAGGATAGAGGATAATCTTAAGAGAATAGAGGATTATCTTGGATAAGAGTTCAGAGTTTTAAGTTTTGAGTTAATTTAGCCCATTGACCTGAGAAATGAGCGAAGAATTACTTAAGGCTATCATCAAACTCTTTGCTATTGTTGCCAAAGAGCGTATAACTGACCAGGAAAGGGAGAATATCCGGGAGTTCCTCGCGGTGCACCTCAACCAGGAATCCACCCAATACTACCTCACATTATTTGAGCAATATGTCAGGGAATACAAGGTTGAGCAAAAGGAAGAACTAAATGTCGATGATGAAACCCTTGAATTTGTTGATGAGTGGAGCAATATCATCAAAATATCCAGGGAAGTAAATAAGGCGCTGACCATCCGTCAAAAGATGGTATTGGTAATAAAGATCATTGAATTAATCTATGCTGATGGCAGTATCAGCGAGCGACAGGGGAACCTGATGTTCTACATTGGAGAGTCGCTCAAGATTCCAAACAACGACATCAATCAGCTAAGGGCTTTTGTTGTTGGGGAGGATTACGAAGAACTCTCCAACAAGAATATCCTGATCATCGACGATGGGAGTGGAAGCTATGAAGTAAAAGGTCCACGAGTGACTGCGAAAGGGATTACCGGCCTTATTGCTGTATTGAGGATTCCCGACACGGAAACCTATTTTATTAAGTACCTCGGTATTTCGGTGCTGTACTTAAACGGAATATCCCTAAAAAGCCGGCAGATTGACGTGTTCCCGACGGGGAGTACTATTCGGGGCAATAAGATTGAAACAATCTATTACAGTGATATCATCAACCGTTTCCTGACCAGCCAGGAAAAGATCAGGATTACCTTTACTGCCGAACATTTATTTTATCACTTCAAAAGCGGCAGGGCAGGATTGCAAAATGTGAACGTATCTGCTGAAGGGGGTAATCTAATTGGAATAATGGGGGCAAGCGGTTCGGGTAAATCGACACTTCTGAGTGTACTGAACGGTACGGAAAAGCCTTCAAGCGGGAGGGTGATCATAAATGGCATTGATATCCATAAAACTCCGGAGGAGGCTGAGGGATTGATTGGATATGTTCCCCAGGACGATTTCCTGATTGGAGAACTTACCGTCTTCGATAACCTGTTTTATGCGGCAAAACTCTGTTTTGGGAATAATAGTCCTGAGCAGAATAAAGAACTGGTTTCAACTATTTTACGAAACCTTGGATTATCAGAGATTGCCAATCTCAAGGTAGGCTCTCCCATGGACAAGACCATCAGTGGGGGACAACGTAAACGTTTGAATATTGGACTTGAATTACTGAGGGAACCTTCGATCCTTTATGTGGATGAACCCACTTCCGGCCTGTCTTCAAGGGACTCCGAGAATATCATGGATTTGTTAAAGGAACTATCCTTCAGGGGCAAAATGGTTTTTGTGGTGATCCACCAGCCCTCATCAGATATTTTCAAGATGTTTGATTCACTGCTGATCCTTGATGTGGGTGGTTTGCCTATTTACTTCGGTAATCCGGTGGAATCGGTCACGTATTTTAAGGAAATTATCAATGCCGCCAATAAGGCCCAGAGTTCCTGTCCGGAGTGTGGAAATATTAACCCGGAACAGGTTTTCAATATTATTGAAACCCGGGTAGTCAATGAATTTGGAAGATTCACCGACATCAGAAAAGTTTCGCCTGATCAATGGTACCAGTACTTCAGGGAATATATTAAAGTTCCCAGGATCAAACATATTAAAGAAAAACTTAAAGTAATTCAGAAGATTCCGGGCAGATTTTCCCAGTTTAAAACCTTTTTAAGAAGAGACCTTAAGACTAAGCTGGCAAATCGTCAATATCTGCTCATCAATTTACTTGAAGCACCCATCCTCGCCTTATTTATGGGATTGATGGTTAGGTATTATACAAGTATAGAAGTTGATAACCCCGAATATGTTTTCAAGGATAACAGTAACATTCCCATATACTTTTTCATGAGCGTGATTGTAGCCTTGTTCATGGGGCTTACAGTCAGTGCCGAGGAGATTTTCAGGGATCGTATGCTTCTGAAGCGCGAAAGTTTTCTAAACCTGAGTAAGTCGAGTTACCTCTTATCCAAACTCGGAGTCCTGTTTTTGATTTCGGCGATTCAAACCGCTTCATTTGCACTCATTGGCGATCTGATTCTTGATATCAGGGGGATGGAACCATGGTTTTGGTTGATACTTTTCAGTACATCATGTTTCGCCAATGTCCTCGGTTTAAATATTTCAGCCAGCTTCAACTCAGCCGTCACCATTTATATCCTGATCCCGGTACTGTTAATTCCTCAACTGCTATTGAGCGGGGTTGTGGTTCCGTTTGAAAAATTCAACCCTAAGGCCACCAATATGGAAACCGTACCTATTATTGGTGATGTAATGGCCTCCCGATGGGCATTTGAAGCGGCTATGGTAACACAATACAGGCTAAATCCTATTGAAAGAGATCTCTATAAGGTAGAAGTTGACCGACATGAAGCTGAATACATCAACCGATACTATATCGCAAAATTAAGTGGAGTATTATCCGGTTTATTTAACAATATAGATCATCTAAACTCGGGTGATACCGAGAAGTTCAATAACGATCTTACCCTTGTCAAGCAGGAGCTTCAAAAGGAAATAAATTATCTAAACGGAACAATTCCACCCTGGTTACCGGATCTTACGCTTCAACAGTTTAACAAATCCATGTATGACAGCCTCATTAAGAAGATCAGGGTTTTGGATGCAGTCTATACGCGTAAATACAACGAGGCAGTTAAAAAGAAAGATTTGTTGATCATCAGCCTTCTTGACTTCGGTTATAATTATGATTCCCTTCAAAAAATTTATCACAACGATGCAGTAACGGAACAGGTGACTCAAAAATTTGGTGATAAGCAGGTCATCAGAATTGACAATGAACTCGTAAGGAAGTTTTATCCGATATATAACCTGAGACTTGAACCCAATCATTTCTTCGACTACCGGACGCAGTTCTATTTCCCCGAGAAATATTTCATGGGCCAGCGATGGCCAACCCTGGCATTCAACCTTTTCGTTATTTGGTGTATGAGCCTTGTCCTCTTTGTCGTACTTTATTTTGACGGTTTAAAGCGAATTGTCAATGCATTTGCATCCGATAAGAGAAAGCGCAAACAACGGCGGATTAAATTCAATTAAATAGCTCGTCCTCAATTGGAAATAGGACTTTCCATGGGTACTTTTGATCTGTAAGTCACGTCAATTGAAAGAGCTAAGAACAGAACGTACTACGGTGAAACGCAGCCCTTCAAGGGGTAAATACGGAAGGGAGGATTTATTTGAAGTTCTCGATGCCGCATACGTATGCCAGATTGGCTTTCTACATGATCAAATCCCCTATGTGATTCCAACTGCCTATGGCAGAGACAATGAATACATTTATCTACACGGTTCGACCAAAAGCAGGTTGATCCTCAACTTACTTTCAGGCCAAGTTTGTTGCATAAATGTTACGCTGCTGGATGGACTTGTTCTCGCTCGGAGCGTATTTCATCACAGTATGAATTATCGTTCCGCTGTGATCATCGGAAAAGCTGAAGAACTCGTGGGCGAAGCAAAAATGAGGGGTCTGAAAATAATAACAGAACATATATTAAAAGGTCGATGGGGTGAGTCAAGGTCACCAAATGACAAGGAGATGAAGGCCACTGCAGTGGTCAGGATTCCCTTACAAGAAGGATCCGTAAAAGTAAGGACGGGTCCACCCAAGGACGAAAAAGAAGACTATGATTTGGATATCTGGGCGGGAGAACTTCCCATTTCCACCGAATACGGTAAACCACTAGCTGACCCTGATGGTAATAGAACTATTGAGATCCCTGATAGCATTAAGAAGATGACAGATGGTAGACATAACGCATAAATCCACGACCCTTAGAACCGCTGTTGCACAAGCCATTGTAAAAGTTGGCAGCAGGAAAACCATTGAAACTATTCGCAATGGTGAAGTCCCGAAAGGCAATGTATTTGAGATCAGTAAAGCAGCCGGATTATTTGCCGCAAAGAAAACCTGGGAGATTATCCCCGATTGTCACCCATTGCCAGTGGAATCGACAATTATTACTCATGAGATACACGAAATGAGTATTCTCATCAAGGTTAAAATAAAAACCGTATACAAGACCGGGGTGGAAGTAGAAGCTATGCACACTGCATCAGTAGTGGCATTGACCATGTATGATATGCTGAAACCTATTGATAAGCACGTTGAGATAGAAAATATCAAAATCTTGCTCAAGACTGGCGGAAAAGCAGAATACGATAATATTCGAGATCTCGGACTGAAGGGGTCAATTATTGTATGTTCAGATAGTGTTCACCAGGGAGCTAAGATCGATAAGGTGACCGATGGGATCAAATCTAAAATGGTATCCTATGGAATAGAAGTTATTCACCAGACGGTATTGCCCGATTCAAAAAGTGTCATCCAAACGGAGATTAAGTCCCGGGTACAACAAGGGGACCGGTTGATCATTACGGCAGGTGGAACAGGATTGACCTCGAGGGACAGTACACCAGAGGCATTGATTCCGCTCCTCGATAAACGAATTCCCGGGATTGAGGAAACCATGAGGAATTTCGGTCAGCAACGAACACCCTATTCCATGCTGTCCAGGAGTGTGGCGGGTATTATCGGGCAATCCCTGATAATTGCCATGCCTGGCTCCTCCGGAGGAGTAAAGGAGTCATTAGATGTACTTTTCCCTCACATTTTACACATCTTCCGAATAATGAAAGTAGTTTAATAATAGAGTTATGAATAAGTTATCATTTTACATTTTAGTAGTAGCAATAGCATTTGTCTCATGCAATGGAGACAAACATCATGGGGATGAGCAAGTAGCCCACGATCAGGAATCGATCGAATCCATAGCAGGCAATTTTGGCGCTGAATTGTCGGACAATGAAATCTCTGATTTGACCATTTTACAAACCACCCTGGATTCGGAGGATGAATTCACCGGGAAGCTGGAAGTGGAGATCGAAGATGTTTGCCAGATGAAAGGTTGTTGGATGACTGCAAAATTACCCGACGGTCGCACTATGAGAATCACCTTTAAGGATTATGGATTCTTTGTGCCGAAAAATGCTACAGGTTATACAGCGGTTATCGAAGGCAAGGCGGTAAAGAGAATGACTGATGAGGAAACCCTAAGGCACTATGCTGAAGAAAGCGGACAGCCACAGGAAGAGATAGATAAGATTGACGGACCAGGTGAAGAGCTTAGCTTTGTAGCAAGCGGGGTTGAAATCAAATCGCTGTAAAAGAGGATTAGTCCAGGCTTTTAAGCTTATACCTGCTTTTGGTCCAGTTGAATGTTCTGGGCATGAAGAAATATATCAGGTTCAGACGAATCTGGCCAAAGTTCTGCATGATACTGGCCTGGGCGGGTACAGCGTCATCATCCTGGATCATGAACGAATGATGATCCCTCGTACTCTTGAGGTAAGAAACACCGTACTCAAGACGTCCAAATCGGGTAATTTCTGTCGACAACCTAATGCCGGCCGTTAATGCCGGAGTCAAAAAATTATGATCCTGGAATATTGCACCCTGCGCAGGGATATTCATATAGTTCAATTGAAGGCCCGCATGATATACAAGGGCTGAATGCTTTTGAAATGGTGGCCTGCCATTGTAAACCAACCTAAGGGGTACCTGGAATTCGTTGATAGTGACGTTTTGACTTGAGGGGATATTGATGTCAAGATTTTCATAGGTAGTCTGGCCATAGATGAAGCCGATTTCTGCCTGAATTTTCTGGTAATTCTTGAATTGTAGCACCGGGCCAACAAAGAGCCTGCGATTCGGATATTTTGGAACACCTTCTGATTCGACGTCCCAGATCAGAAAGTCTGATTTTATGTTAGCACCATATTCAGCCATAATGCCAACCCCGATCCCTCGTCCAAAATCCTGGGCGAGTACGGTTCCCGAAAGAAGTAGAATAAATACAGAAGTAAATAGCGCTCTCACTTTATAACTGGAAGCAAGTCTAACTGATAGACGCACAATACCCTTAAAAGGTTTAAATCTAAAAATAGTCAATGCTTTGTCCATTAGCAATTTGCGGCGGTGAATTTAACATTTAGATGATTCGGCATATTGATTATTTTTGTGTCATGCAGACAAAAGAAGAAATTGTAAAAAACTGGTTACCCCGCTATACGGGCACACCCCTGGAAGAATTCGGTGAGTACATCTTGCTCACTAATTTTTCAAACTATGTGGAATTGTTTGCAGAAAAGTTCAAGGTAGAGATAAAGGGAAAGGATGGGAGTATGCAAACTGCCACGGCGCAGGGTATTACCATAATCAATTTTGGTATGGGTAGTGCCATGGCCGCTACGGTGATGGATCTTCTGTCTGCCATCCATCCGAAAGCAGCATTGTTCCTAGGTAAATGTGGCGGACTGAAGGGTCAGAATGATATCGGAGATCTGATTCTTCCCATTGCAGCCATAAGAGGGGAGGGCACGAGTAGCGAATATATGCCACCGGAAATTCCTGCCTTGCCATCATTCAGATTGCAACGGGCTGTCTCGTCAAGTGTTCGGGATATGAACCAGGATTACTGGACAGGAACCGTATATACCACCAACCGCCGGGTTTGGGAACATGATGAAGAGTTCAAGGAATATTTACGTGAAATCCGTGCCATGGCCATTGATATGGAAACGGCAACGATCTTTACCGTGGGGTTTGTCAATAAGATTCCACGGGGAGCCTTACTATTGGTATCTGACAACCCGATGGAACCTGAAGGAGTTAAGACCACGGAAAGCGACAAGAAGGTTACCTCTCAATTTGCTGAAACCCACCTTGAAATTGGGATTAAATCATTATGTGAACTTCGCGATTCTGGAAAGTCGGTTAAGCACTTGAGGTTTGAGTAACTCACCAACTCACCAACCTACCTACTTATTTATTCGTTTCATTCCGTAAGTCTTGTCGCCCCAAATTACAATGATATAGATATTCTTATCGAGAGATGACAAGTCAAAATTCCATTGATATTCTATTCCGGCTTTTACCTCTGTTTGCATCAGGTCGGCTACTTTCAGTCCATTCATACTGAATAACTCGATTTTTACCTGGTCAGAGAATCGGGGAGTAAACTTTACTTCCACATTACCCCTGAATGGGTTCGGGTAGGTTTCAACACCAACTTCAACCCTTGTTGATGAATTCCTTTCATTGTTTTGATCTGTTTCTTCAAGATCACACCCATTGACTGTGTATTGAGGGCCATCGTCGATTGTCGTGGTTTTCTTTCCCCGGTCGTGGGGTACAGTAGCCGTATATGAAGCGGTTCCAATATTTCCATGCAAGTCTTTCAAAGCGACGTGCACCGTGTAAACGCGACCGTTTCCAACCCCTGCCCGTTCTGCCAGCAATAACATGTTTCTACAGTCATCTGCAATCACAATATCAGAATCTGTATTTCCGTCACCACGATCGTTTTGGGGTTCATCGCTGCTTACCTCATCAATTACTACATCTTCAATAGTTACACCACCACAGTTATCAGATACCTCTTTAATCTGGTCTGCGATGGCAAATTCATGATGTTTATGATTAGGAGGCCAGATAGTAATGGGTTTGTCAAACAAGGTAATAACCGGTGGTTCTGTATCTCGGACAGTAACTTCAAAACTACAGGTGCTTGAGTTTCCGGAGGCATCGATTACCGTATAGGTTTCAATCGTTGTTCCCACCGGGAAGAATGCTCCACTTCCCAGGCCTTCTGTCAATTCAGTCACTGCACCAGGACAATTATCGGAGCCGATGGGAGCGTTATACGTTACGATTGCCCCACATTCGCCGGGATCATTCTCCACATCGATATTTTCCAGGCATTCGATGGTAGGCAGTTCCGAGTCAATTACCGTTACGGTGAAGTTATGAGTAGAAATATTATCGAGTCCATCTGCCAGTTCGAAACTCACTTCAGTAGTACCTACCGGAAAAGACGAACCGGATTCAGGTCCTGCAACCTGTATTACTGTAATCTCTTCTGAGCAGTTATCCTCACCTGTAGGTGTTTCAAACTCAACAATTGCCTGGCATGTACCAGGTTCGTTATCTACTGTAATATCTTCAGAAGCTGTTACGATTTCCGGGCCGATGTCATCGAGCCGTACTATAATCTCAAAGCAGGAAGCACTATTTCCTACACATCCTCCTGTACCTCTTACAAAGTATGAAACTGTTTCAGTCACGGAGACTGTCAGATCAGTTCCGGTGGCAATAGCTTGACCACCACAACGACCTTCGTACCATGTCCATTCCTCAGCATCATTGAGATCTCCTGTAACAGATAGGATTACTTCTTCATCCGGGCAATACACGCCGGCACCGATTGTAGCAGTAATCTCAGGTTGGGTGCAATCATTTTGAGCCAACGTTATAGTAATCCACGCAATAAACAGGGAAAGAGTCAAGAACAGTTTTTTCATGGTAGGCATATTTATAAATACTACCGTATAGGAAGACTTTTACCCTACCTAAAGATCTTTTGTTTCATCCACAGATAACGTCTACCGCTCTACCGTTTTACCCAACGAAGCTTCAGCGAAGTTGGGCTCTACAGATTCCTGAACAACACAAACCCGCTCCCGTAGATCTTCTTCTTGATATCCTTTACATCGCCCTTGTAGAATACTTCAGAACTTCCATATACATCAATTTCAAGCGATTCTGAGACGCTTAATGCGGCTTTTGATTCAGTACCTCTTACCTCTGCGTTCACCCGCTTGGAGTCGAAATTTGCACCATTGAAGTTGCCATTACCAGCAACCATAAGGGTAAGCACATCTGTATATCCTGTCAATTGGATTTCACCGGGTGAATAAACCGAAGCCTTTACCCTTGCCGCCCTGGCATCGAGATTCACTCGTCCATCACCGTTTACTTCTACTTCCAGTGAATTGGTAGTTATGGAATTATCACCCGTCACACTTCCATTACCGTTAACAATGACCTTTGTAAGGGATTTCACGGTAATACTCAACTCCATCGTACCTGTAAGCTTGGTCTCCAGTTTTTTCAGCAAGGTCTTCTTACCACCTTCCTCTGATTTGATATCAATATGAAGTGTACCATTGTCCACCCAGATATTGGAGGCACTGAGGATCTCAGGATCGGCTCTGACTTCTACCTCCTGTTTATTGGACTGACGAACGGTGACCTTGTAGTCGGAGTTGAGGGATATCATTGAAAATTCACCTAATTCCAGGGTCTTGGTCGTTTGAGCAAATAAAGTCCCGCCTGCCAGGAAAATGACTGCCAGGAGGAGAGATGTTTTCATTGTTTTCATGGTATGAGAATTGAGAATGGACAATTAATATACGAAGGACTGGCTATTCTATCCTTATGACACGGATAGGATGTAGGTTATTTCGATGAATTACAAGGAGGAGGGAGGGAGATAATTAAGAATGGGAAATAGAGAATAGAAAATAGATAACGGGTAGCAGGTAACAGGTAACAGCTAAGAGATAACATTGATTGCATTGATGGCAATGTTAGAATTGATACCATTGATAGAATTGTTCCATGAAAGCAATAAAGAATTAATCCCTTTTTAGAGAAATATAGACTCAGAGTGGCTGTTACCTTAGAATTAGCCGTCTTGTTTGTGAGTGTAGCTTCCCATTAGACCCCAGGATATCAATTCTTAGCAAATGAATACCTGATTGTATTGAGATTTGTTCTTTGTCCCGAAGAATTTCATAGATCCCGGGTTGGAATTGGCTGTTTACTATTTCTCTTATGAGCTGACCGTTCGGACCGTATACTTTTAATGATACTTCAGCGGTTCCATATTTATTAGAGACCGCAAAAGGGATATGTACAAAGTCACTGGAAGGGTTGGGCCAGGGAGTACCTAATCCGGTTGGATAGCTGCTTAACTCTTCTGGAAATTTTTCGCCGAAGTAGATAGCAAAGCTCTTGGAGGGCTTACTCCAGTATTTATAACGGCTTGTTTCTCTCATATTAATAATACTCAAGCGCTCCTTGTCGATAAGGTAAAGGTTGTATTTGTTGTCACCGAAACCTGTATTATCCCATGTTAAGTGTACTACGCCATTATTTTCTGCATAGGAGGTGAATTCCCAGGTGTGTTCTTCCTTTTGTTTGACAACAGACCTTCCAATGTTTTGATTATCATCGCCTGCAAACATTAATTCAAGACGCCCCGCAATGGGAGGGGGGTTATAGTTATCATTGGCGTCTATTCCATCTTGAGAATTATCACTCATTCCTATTCCTCCAATACTATTAGACAGTTCACCCTGGGAAATGGTAATTGGTAGTTCCCAGTGCCTTTCAGCCAGGTCTTTACTTATCCGCCCGGTACGGCCACCTGATGTGACCCCATCAAATCGAATGATCAGATTATCAACGGCCTGGTCTGCATATACAAAAGCACCTTCGAAAGGATCAAGTATTTGATTGGTACTGGAATAATTACCGTTTGTAAATGTATTGACTACTCTAACCGCAGAATTTTGATCTATTACATTATTCCAGTCAATGGGGGCCAGGTAGGGATTACCTATTAGATTCCAACCCTGGCGTAAATCCATTTTGAAGAAATTATTCCTGTTATACTGTGGAATGGAAGCATCATCCAATTCGATGGTGGTGTTATTCCTAACAAGTGCCCAATATCCCTCACCTATACCGAATGTGCTTAATTTTTTAGGGTAGTCATCATATTTAGATCCCCCAGAATACCCAAGCAAGCGGAATTGGTTTGGATCAACGCCACCAAGTTCATCAGTTTGAGTGCTTATTTGTTTATCCTGGAGCTCGTAGGGGACTGAAATGATCCGATAGCTTGAAACAGAGGAACCAACACCAATACCCTCAAGCCGCGGTTTAGTATCATCTGTAAATTCTATGTATGCGTATAGATACTCATCCCCATTGACCGGGAGTCGAGAAATATTTCCCTCCTGGTCCGCCACTTCCAGGTAGTATTCAAGGCCAATATCGTCGTACTGGGCATTGGAAATGGTAATACTGTGCGTAGCAGAAGTCACATCCACCGAGCTTGCACTCATGGTTCTCCTTGTAAAACTGGCACTGCCCGGAGTGGCAATACCCCTGAAGTAAATCCTCGCAGAATCCGCGTCAATGGCAAAGTTGTCAGTCACTTCAATCTCGACAAAAGCGGAACTCACCGATGCAGATGACTGGAGTACTGAAATGTCCGGCCCAATTAAATCTGGAACCTCCTCTGTGGTAAATCGCCATTGGGTTGGTGAAAGGATTCCACTGGAAGGATTCCCGTTCACATCGGTAAATGCTCCATCATCAACAATGACAAAATATTCTGTCAGGTATTGGATATTTGTGGAGGGTGTAAAGGAAATAGTGGTTCCATTATTGGAACCTTCTCCCTCAGTAGCATCGAATATTTCTACCGGATTGTTTGGATCACTTGCTTCAAGAAGTCTTATTTTTTTACCCGCTGTAGCAACTACAATTTCATCAAATGTAATCGAAAGGGTAAAGTCAGCCGGGATGTCATTAAGTGAATTTTCCGGGCTTAGAGAGATAACCTGCGGATTGATTCCATCGTTCGGAATCAGCACTTCGCTGCTTTTCCACATGACATCTTTACTGGTAATGGCATAAGCATGGCCATTGTTTTCATTGATCTGGATATCAAAGATGAGTTGGGTAGGAAACCCATCAATCTTTTGCCAGGTTTCTCCCGTATTTCGTGATATCCATAGATTTTCCGCATTCTCGTTAATAAATAAGTAGCCATTGGAGGAAAGAAAATATTGGTTACCATCGGGCCTGATTCGTTTGTCCCAATTAATTCCGTCAGATGATGTATACAAATCCCCATCAACATTGGAAATGGTGTATAGCTTTTCGCCATCATAAGCCAGGAAATTGCAATCTTCAAAGACTTGTTGGGCAGAACCGAATGAAATTTTGTAAACCGGTGACCTCGATTGATCCTCGTCAAACATCCAGACATAATATTCTCCATTGTCGGTGATTACCGCAGAATTTACACTATAGTTTGCAGGAAGACCCGGTGTTTCAATATTGCTCCAGTTGATGAGGTCGGTGGAGACCTGGAATACAGGACCGGACACGTCCCTGTTGGCGAAATAATTGGTTCCATCACGATTGGGCCATATAGTAGTTGTATAACCTCCATCAGGTTGTTCCAACCGGGTAAAGGTTCGACCTTCGTCGTCAGATACTGCAATATCCCTTCCGTTGAGTATCATTCTTCCATTTTCCAATCGTACCCCCTTTACAAAGGCTCCAATGTCCCGTAAAGAGGTAAATGAAACTCCATCATCTACGG
>JAHEKQ010000002.1:33784-125921 GCA_024638265.1 Flammeovirgaceae bacterium | reverse complement strand
ACATGCGATTTTTCCTGGGTTCGTTTTTTTTCTTTAACATGGGTGTGCAGACTATCATATTACTGTCCACCACCTTTGCAGCTAAAGTGCTCGATATGAGCCAATCTAGTTTAATACTTACCATTCTGATTATACAAATCGTAGCTGTAGGAGGTGCGACATTATTTGCCAGGGTTTCTAACAGGCTTGGGAACAAGAATACACTGCTGATCATGATATTGATCTGGACCCTGTGCTCATTTGCGGCCTACTTTGTCAGTAATGAATTCCAATTTTATGGACTTGCGTTTTTCGTAGGACTTGTACTCGGGGGTATACAATCATTGGCGCGGGCAACCTACTCAAAGATGATTCCGGCAACCACTTCAGACCATGCTTCCTATTTCAGCTTCTACGATATAACCTATTATATCTCAGTAGTACTGGGTACCTTTTCCTACGGTCTGGTGGAGCAACTTACCGGAGATATCCGGCAGAGCGCTCTTGTACTCGCAGTATATTTCGTGATCGGATTTGTACTGATGTCATTTCTGAAATTCGACTTTAAAAGAGAAAAAAAGCTAGCAACAGAATAGCCAGGTAAATCACGAAAAGCGGACCTCCAGCCCGTCCAAAATCAGAAAACCTGTATCCTCCCGGCCCGGCAACGATTAGATTGGTCTGGTAACTGATAGGAGTGAGAAAAGCAGCGCTTGCTGCAAAAGCAATTCCGAGATAAAGTTCTGAAGCCATATCCGGATAATAGGTGGCAATATCATATGCGATCGGGAAGGCAATAGACACTGCAGCAACATTGGTGATAAAAGTTGTAAGGAGGGCAGTTAGGAGAATCATGATCACAAGTACCCCGAAGGGACTCATGTTCTCAGCAAGTATAATGACCTGCTCGGAAATCAGGTGGGCTGCCCCCGATTCGGTGATAGCTTTTCCCATGGCAAGTGCCAAGACCAGTATTGCACCCAGGTTGATATCCAACTCCCTTTTAATTGTTCGTAAATTAATCATATCAAATACTACCAGGAAGGCAAATAAAATGAGCAAACTGGTAAGGAGGGGGAGTAGCTGGGTGATCAGAAGGATAAGGGCAATGGTGCTAATGGTAAAAAATGCCAATCTCTTTTTCCTGTCCAATGGTTGGGTGAGCTTCTTGGTGGATATTACATATAAATCCTTGTAGACATCAACTTTTTCGTTGAATTCTAAACCTGAACTCAGGAGGAGGACGTCTCCTGATCTGAGGACGATGTTACCAATTTTCCCCCTCAATTTCTCACCATTTCTGTGTACGGCAAGGACTGCAGCATCATACCTTTGCCTGAAGCGAGAATCCCTGATACTTCTTCCGATAAGGCTCGAATTATAAGCAAGGACCGCCTCCGTAATGGACAATCTTGATTCTTCATTTTCATCATACCCTGGAATTTTCAGGTGAGGGTCGACTTTAATGAGGGATTGTATATTTTCCGGGTCTCCCGCAAAGAACAATCGGTCGTTTTCAAGTATGATTGCATCCTGGGGGACTGGAGATATAATTTTGTCATCACGGATAATCTCAACCAGGTAAAATTCGCTTAGGTTACGCAATCTCCCCTCGCTGAGGGACTTTCCGATCAACAGAGAACCCTTCTCTACATTCAATTCTGCCAGGTATTCCCTGGGATTTTTTTTCAGGTTTCCGACAAGCTCAACATGATTGGGCAACAACCTCGGGCCAATTGTCAAAAAATAAACGATGGCCGCTATACTCAAAACACTTCCCAGGAGAAGCAATTTCCACCAGTCCAAGGAACCTACCCCGTAGGTTTCCATGAACCCGATAAGGATGAGCGTGGTGGATGTTCCAATAATAGTGATCATGCCCCCTGTGATTGCCGAAAAGGAGAGGGGCATGAGTAATTTTGATGGAGAGATATTTTTATCTACACCCCAGTCATAAACGTAATTGGACATTAGTGCCACTACTGCGGTATTATTCATAAATGATGAGAGCAAGGAGGTTGCAAACATCATAGAGGCTATGAATGGCTTATATCCCTTCTGATGTATAATAAGCCTGTCGAACAACCCGGTAAGGTTGAATTGTTTGTTAAGCACAGCAGCAACTACGATCAGCAGTAGAATTGTAGCAATTGCCTGGTTGGCCAGACCCTCGAGCAGGTTTTGGAGGGAAATGATTCCGGTAAAAAGAAATACCAGGACCGCTATGAACATGCCTTTGACAGGAATTACCCAATCCCTGTAAATAGCATAAAATGCAATGATCAGAACAACGATCACGAAGTATGGCTGAATGAGCTCTAAATAATTGCCTATTGCTTCCACTTCTTAAATATAGAACTTAGATTATTTATGTATTTATTTGACGCATGGATAAGTTGAATCTCCCCGAAGCAGACCTACGGATAACCAGGAATGAGGAGATCTCTTTTGTATATGATATCGTCAGGAGAAAGAATATCCAACTAAATCCCGAGGAGTGGGTTCGTCAGCATTTTCTTCATTATCTTATCAATCACCTAGAGTACCCTGTAAAACTGATTAAGGTAGAATCAGCCCATCACACAACCTTGAAAAAAAGGCGAACTGATATTATTACTTATGACAATTCGGGAAACCCAGCCTTACTTATTGAATGCAAGGAACCGGGGGTTAAAATAGACCGTAGTGTATTGAACCAGGTTATTCGCTATAACTCCGTAATCCGTTCAAGGTATATTGTAGTGACAAATGGAACGAAACATTACTGTGCTCAATTTCATCCGGAAAATGAGAATTACAGTCAAATTGATACGATACCCTCTTATCGCGAGATCAAGATCAGTTGAGGTAATTATCGACGTCCGTATAGGGTAAGTCAAACGCTTCACCCACCGCCTGATAAACGATCTCCCCATTAATAACATTTAGTCCGTATTTGAGGCTTTCGTTTTCAGTACAGGCTTTTTTCCAACCTTTATCTGCCAGTTGTATTGCGTAGGGCAAGGTGGCATTAGTTAGCGCCATAGTTGAGGTTCTCGGTACAGCACCGGGCATGTTAGCCACACAATAATGTACAATTTCATCAATAATGTAGATCGGGTCCTCATGCGTTGTGGGTTTACACGTTTCGATACACCCACCCTGATCCACGGCAACATCAACGAGTACTGTGCCGGGTTGCATTAATTTAAGCATTTCCCTTGTAATAAGGTTGGGAGCTTTCGCGCCGGCCACCAAAACAGCGCCCACTATGAGGTCCTGGGTCTGAATCATATCCAGGATGCTATATTCAGTAGACATAAGAGTTGATACATTTTTCGGCATAAAGTCGTCGAGTTCGCGCAACCTCGGCAGGTTGAGGTCCATAATGGTTACATCAGCACCCATTCCTGCTGCCATTTTTGCGGCGTTCGTTCCAACAACACCTCCACCAAGGATCAAAACCTTAGCGGGCTTAACGCCGGGAACACCTCCCAGCAGAAGTCCCTTACCCTGTAAAGGCTTCTCAAGGTACTTTGCGCCTTCCTGGATAGCCATACGTCCCGCAACCTCCGACATTGGGACTAGTAGTGGGAGTGACCTGTCTGGGGTCTCTACAGTCTCGTAGGCGAGGCATACGGCTCCACTGTCCATCATGGCACGCGTTAAGGGTTCATAAGAAGCAAAATGAAAATAGGTAAATACGAGTTGGTCTTTTTTGATCAGAGCGTATTCCTGCTCTATAGGCTCTTTTACCTTGATGATCATTTCAGACTTTCCATAGGTACTCTCGATATCTGGCAGGATACTAGCCCCCGCTTCCCTGTAGTCATCATCAGAAAATCCACTTCCTTCACCAGCGGTGGTTTGGACCTGTACCGTGTGACTCCTTTTTACCAATTCCCTGGCACCTGCAGGGGTAAGTGCGACCCGGTTTTCACTGGGTTTGATTTCTTTAGGTACTCCTATTATCATCTCGTAATTGTTTGTTCATGAAAGGCTGACAAATATAATGATTCAGAGTCTTAGAAATAGAACAAAATCCGAGTTTTGACGTCTTTATATACGGGTTCTCCGTTCAATGGATATTTTTGATAAAGAGGGCCATATTTTGTACTTTCGCAATAACATTTCGAGGTATTGGCAACCTTTTCAATCATTCTCCTTTGGATACCACAAGCAAAGTAAAAAAAACACAAGCCCGAATTACTGAAGTTTTAAATGACTACAGAATAGCTTGTGAAAGCCGCGAAGCCAGCATACTGGGCAGGAAAGAGGTGTTTATGGGCAAAGCCAAATTTGGAATATTTGGCGATGGAAAAGAGGTGGCACAGATTGCGATGGCCAAGTTCTTTCGGGAAGGTGACTGGAGATCAGGCTACTACCGTGATCAGACTTTCATGTTTGCTATTGGTGAGCTAACTATTCAGCAATATTTTGCTCAGCTTTATGCCCACACCGATGTTGAGGCAGATCCCTCATCAGCAGGCAGAATGATGAACGGGCACTTTGGCACCCGTCTGCTTGACGATGCCGGGGAATTGAAATCCCTTGTGGATATGAAAAACGTAGTTGCCGATATTTCTCCGACTGGTGGGCAGATTCCGAGGATAATTGGCTTGGGCTATGCGAGCAAACTTTTCAGAGAGAATAAGGATTTGCAGCAATTTAAGACCCTTTCCAGGAATGGCGATGAGGTAATATTCGGCACTATTGGAAATGCTGCCACTTCTGAGGGTATGTTCCTCGAAGCAATAAATGCCGCAGGGGTACTTCAGATCCCCACTATTTTCTCCGTTTGGGATGATGGTTATGGGATATCGGTACCGCAGGAATTCCATACCACGAAAGAATCCATATCGGAGGCCCTAAAAGGTTTTCAGCGTGATAAAAAAGCCGATGGACTTGAAATATTCAAAGTTAACGGCTGGGATTACGAATCGCTTTGCGAAATCTACAAATCTGCAGTAGAACTGGCCAGGAAGAAGCATGTGCCCATCCTTATTCATGTCGAAGAGATGACCCAGCCACAGGGACATAGCACTTCGGGATCACATGAGCGATATAAACCTAAAGAGCGGCTCGCATGGGAACTCGAGTATGATTGCATAAAGAAATTCAGGGAGTGGATTCTCGATAATCATTACACCTCTGCTTCCGACCTTGATGAGATAGAGAAACAGTCAAAGATTGCAGTAAAAAAGGCAAAGGAGAACGCCTGGAGGGAGTATATTGATTCTATACAGACTGATCTGCTAGCAGTTTCATCTATTCTTGAAAAGGCCGTTGATGAAAGTAAGAACAGAGAGGCACTCAGCATCCTGAAGTCCGAACTTGACAAGACCGTCAACCCACTGAAAATGGATGTGGTCAGGACCGCTAAACAGGCGCTCAGGTTATTGAGAACTGAAAATATCAGTTCACGTGCTAAGCTTCAGTCATGGTTAAGGGAGGCATACGACAAATTCAAGTCCGAATATGACAGCCATATGTACAGTCAGTCGACCTATTCAGCACTGAATGTAGATGTTATTAAACCTTATTACACCGATGATTCACGAATGGTTGACGGAAGGGAGGTCCTTCAAACTTGTTTTGATAAAGCGCTGGAACGGGATCCCAAAATATTCGCCTTTGGTGAAGATGTCGGTAAAATTGGCGATGTAAACCAGGCCTTTGCAGGCTTACAGGATAAGCATGGTGAATTCCGCGTTTCTGATACGGGAATTAGGGAGACTACCATTATTGGACAAGGTCTCGGAGCTGCGATCCGTGGCTTGCGACCTATAGCTGAGATACAATACCTGGATTACCTCGTTTATGCCATGCCAACCCTGACTGATGATTTGGCTACCTTGCACTACAGAACATTTGGAGGACAGAAAGCACCATTGATTATTCGAACCAGGGGCCATAGGCTTGAAGGTATCTGGCACAGTGGCTCACCAATGGGAATGCTGCTTGGTAGCCTAAGGGGATTGTACATTTGTGTTCCCAGAAATATGACCCAGGCTGCAGGAATGTACAATACATTGTTCCAGAGTGATGATTCGGCACTGATGATAGAGGCACTCAATGGCTACAGATTAAAAGAACGAATCCCTGAAAACATTGATAAATTTACTGTCCCGCTTGGCCGGCCTGAAATCCTTAAGGCAGGAGAGGATGTCACTATAGTTACTTACGGCAGCATGTGTAAGATAGCGACAAGGGCCGCAAAGCAGCTTCAAGAGGTGGGTATTTCAGCGGAGGTGATCGATGTTCAGACGCTCATCCCATTTGATTTGGACCAGGTAATTGTGAAGTCGCTCGAAAAGACAAACCGGGTAATTTTTGCGGATGAAGATGTACCCGGTGGTGCTTCCGCATATATGTTGAAGCATGTCTTAGAGGATCAAAAGGGTTATTATTTCCTGGATTCATCTCCACGGACGGTAACAGGTAAAGACCATAGACCGGCATATGGTTCAGATGGCGATTACTTCTCAAAACCAAGTGTAGAGGATCTGTTCGACACTGCTTATGCAGTAATGAATGAATCTGATCCCGTTAAATTTCCCTCCCTGTACTAATTAGTTTACGGTAATTTCCTGGAGTGTGAAGGGTGGAGTCTCGATGGTATTGCTAACATTGAGAGCGCGGTCAATTACTGTGACTCTCAGTTTAAGTGTCTTGAGACTAAAAAGTGATTTAAATCCTACCGAAGTCATCCCATATCTTATCGATCCTTCCAGGGGTCTGTCATTCCGGTTTGGCAACAAAAGGGGGAATCTTCCATCATATGATATTCCACAGTTTGGATATCCAAATTCTTTGGTCCAGTCAAACTCTTCAAAACCTCCACCGGGTTGCTGGACCAGGAAGTCAACAAGGATATTGTGATGATATTCATTGCTTTGGTAATAAAGCGTATCAACGTCCTGTATAATTTCCCAGTTAATGCAGCTGTAGGGGTCGACAAAGGCCGGCAATGTATCTAGTTCTGGTACATCACGCCTTGAGGCGTAGGTAATAACATTTTCTGAGAAGATCTGAAATTCATCGTTTGTCAGCGTGTCCAGGGCAAATTTTACAACTTCCTGATCGTTTGGAAGATAAGCGAAATAAGCTTTATCATTGAAAGGTGCTAATATTTCGTCTTTTTCAAGCCCCAGGTTCCCGTCGCCGTCTTGAAAATCAACTATGATAATCAATGAATCCGCTTCATTGGTAAGATCTTTAAAGAGCACGTCATTGAAAACGATCTCGGGCTCAACAGGCAACTCCGGAGGATTAAAACACCCGGACATAACCGCTAAAGAGGACATTAAAAATAGTATTCTACGCATTTCGAGATAATAACGATTCCATGAGGGGAAAAGTTTGGAACTAAAAGTATTCAAATTTATATCTTGCCGCTAAGAAAACACGCCCAATTGACAATTTTGGATGATAAATCAACCTTAGGAAACTTTCCCACGAACCTTTTTAATTTAAGTGCAGGGGATTTTGATTCCCTGGCAATTGAGGTATATCATTACCAATACGAGAATAATCTCATCTACCGCGAATTTTGTGATCACCTGGGGAAGAATCCCTCAACGGTCAAAAGTCCGGAATTTATTCCATTTATGCCTATCGAGTTCTTCAGATCCTTTGATGTAATGAGTGGTGCCTGGGATCCTGAGATCATATTCACCAGTAGTGGAACCTCTGGTGCTGAAACGAGTCGGCACCTCGTTAAGAATCTTGCATCCTACAGGGAAATTTCACTGCGGGGATTCCGGGAATTCTTCGGATCTCCTGAAAACCTGGTAATTCTGGCATTACTTCCCTCATACCTGGAAAGGGAGGGGTCCTCTCTAATCGATATGGTTGCTATGTTGATTGATAAGACGGGTTCATCACTATCAGGTTTCTTCCTATACGAACATGAGAAACTTCATGAATCATATCTCAAAGCAAGGGAGGAAGGGAAGGATGTCATGGTCATAGGAGTTTCTTTTGCCTTGATGGACCTGGCCGAGAAGGAATATAATTTCTCAGAGGCTACTGTTCTTGAAACAGGAGGAATGAAAGGTAGGAGGAAGGAAATTACCCGAGCAGAATTGCATAAAATCTTACAATGGGGTTTAAAGATTGAACATGTTGGAAGTGAGTACGGTATGACTGAACTTATGAGCCAGGCATACAGCACGAAAAACGGCATTTATCGTTTTCCTGAATGGGTAAGATTGAGTATCCGTGAGGTAAATGACCCTTTTACACGCTGTAACTATGGCAAAACGGGTATAATTAACGTTCTAGACCTTGGTAACGTGCATTCATGCTCGTTTATTGCCACCAGGGACCTGGGTAAATTATACAAAAATGGTACATTCGAGGTTACCGGTCGCCTTGATAATTCTGACATTAGGGGGTGCAACCTTATGATCAATTGAAATTTTTTCTATTTTTGTTATAGTTAAATTATGAAAACTGTACTCATGAAGAGAATTCTCATTGTCGCCGTAGTTTTGGTTTGTCTGTCTGCATGCAGCCAGTATACTTGCCCAACTTATGCAAAGCAGGATGTAAAAAAGCCTGTTGAAACTGAGCAGAACGCCGAAAACGTCGATTAGCCGAAATCTGTATAAGTCTTCACATCCTGGGAATTGATCTCTTCTTTACCCATGATGACCAGTCTCTCCACCACGTTTCTCAATTCGCGGATGTTTCCGCTCCACTGGTGTTTTTGAAGTAGTGATATTGCATCTTTCTTGATTTTTTTTGGCTTAGTTCCGTATTCAGCAGCAATATCAGCTAAGAATTTTTCAACCAAAAGTGGTATATCGTTCATCCTTTCCTTCAAAGGAGGCACTTTAATGACAATAACACTGAGCCTGTGATATAGGTCTTCCCTGAATTTTTTCTCTTCTATTTCTACTTTCAAATCCTTGTTGGTGGCAGCAATGATCCTCACATCCACCTTGATTTGTTTATCTCCACCTACCCGGCTTATCTTATTTTCCTGCAAGGCTCTGAGCACCTTTGCCTGGGCAGAAAGACTCATATCCCCAATTTCATCCAGGAAAAGGGTGCCGCCATTAGCTTGTTCAAATTTCCCGATCCTCTGCTTGTGGGCAGATGTAAATGAGCCCTTTTCGTGGCCAAATAGTTCACTTTCAATAAGCTCAGCCGGGATTGCCGCACAGTTAACTTCAACCAAGGGTAATTTCGAACGATTGCTTTTTTGATGAATCCAACGGGCTACGAGTTCCTTGCCGGACCCATTTGGGCCTGTTATCAATACCCTGGCTTCCGTAGGAGCAACTTTTTCAATATCATCCTTGATTTGTTTCATTATGGGTGATTCACCCACCATGTCGAGTGACTTGCTGATCTTCTTCTTAAGTGTCTTGGTTTCATTGACAAGGCTTGATTTATCCAGGGCGTTCCGAACGGCTAGCAATAACCTGTTCAGGTCTGGAGGTTTCTGTATGAAGTCAAAGGCTCCCATTTTGGTTGCATTCACAGCAGTTTCAATGGTACCATGAGCAGATATCATAACAAATTGAGTGTCTATGCCTTCGTCCATGACTTTTTCCAGGAGTTCAATGCCGTCCATCTTGGGCATTTTTATATCACACAAGGCGACATCGTAATTATCAGATTGTAACATTTTCAATGCCGCCTCACCATCCTTTGCCTCGGCAACATCATACTTTTCATACTCAAGGATTTCCCTTAGTGTGTTACGTATACTTTGTTCGTCGTCTATGATCAATACTTTCGCCATCTGAATGTTCTTTCCCCGGGGACTTTTCATCGTCCCGCATGAAATATTTAGCAGTTTTAAACAATTAATGAAATCTGAGCTATAAGCCGGGTTCTGTCCATGAAGCATAACACTTCATGGCCTTATCATTTATCTTCCCAATGGGAGTTAGCAACCTACCCGCGGCTTCGGGCGAGCAGCCCTCAAACGCCGGTTATTTGGTCTTACAACACGCAAGGTTTACCCTGCCTTCCTCGTTACCTAAGAAGCGGTGGGCTCTTACCCCACCATTTCACCCTTACCCGGAAGTATGAGCAAGCTCCACTTTCGGGCGGTATATTTTCTGCGGCACTATCTGTTTCTTTCCCTTAAAAGAAAGAACCCGCGGTTTCCCGCGGTACGTCGCTCTGTGTTGCCCGGACTTTCCTCTCCTTACGGAGCGATAAGACACTCAGATTTCAAGCAACAAAGTTACAAAAAATGTACCAGTTCAGCGTGCTATGACCACCAACTGGGAGATGGAAAAGTTTTGTCGGAAAATTTGTTCATGAACATTACAACCTGTTGTTCAAGCTGAGGCTTTTTAATTCGGAGGAGATCAGAAAATCTTTTAATACCACTAAGCCTTGTAAATTCCTTGGATGATATGGAACTGTATCGCATTGACCAATCCTTGAATATTCTTCTTTTTGTATATCCCCTGGTTATGATGTTGACATCCCTGTGACGTTCATCCCTGGAGATATGCTCATACAATTCGTCTATTGCCTCTTTTTCCCCTTCAAGGACCTGGAAGAATCTACCCTCAATATAGAGTAACATGCCTGTAACATCTTTGGATATATTGCTTTCCCTGCTATCCTGGAGGATATCCTTGAGGTCGTCCTGGCTCATTGGCCTGGATTCTATACTTACATATATCAGATATTGCAACGACAAATTAGTAACTCTATATGCATAAATTACCAAGCAGAGAGTTCTAAGACAATTCCCTGTAACTTTAATTTCAAATTAGAATTTATTCATTTTTCCTTTCCGAAGATTATCCTCATTCTCTTCGTTAAGAAGCGCCGGTGGTTCTTGGGGAGGAACCTGGGAGGGATCCTTTTCATTAGATTTTTTATTGGATTTGAACACCTTTCCCAATTCTTTGAAGAACTCATTGAAGCTTTGGGTGTACTGAAGACTTATACCCGTGGTATTATTATTGCGTTCGGAGAGGTTCAGGTTATCATAGTTATTCCTGTTATACACCCTGGCTTTAACCCTCCCGTCCTGAGTTATCAGGTATTCGACCGACCAATTACCGGCGAGGGAGTTTAGATCTACTTCGTCCTCCTGGTTGATGAATGTACCGTCCCTGGTAAGCCTCAGACGGCCATCAAAAAAAGTATAGCTCAAACGCATCTGGAAAGTATTGAAGGCCTCCTGGTCGAAAGTAGTAAGGTCCACGTCGAAATCTATTTCGAGGTTTTCGTCTACCTGGCTCATCCAGTAGCTCAACTGGTTACTAAAGAGTTCACTTACGCTGTTTGAGATTACACCACCCGTATTGAATTCCTGGGGCGGGGAGAATTTTTTCAACACAATAAGACTGAATACCTGCCGCTTCAGTTCCTGTTCGTCAATACGGTTTTTAAATGACTCAAATTCAAGCGACATGTCGAGGCTGGTACCGGAAACGTTCCTGGGAAGTTGTTCCGCCTTGATATCAAAATTAATCTCAGGAGAGAGAAGGGGCCCTGTGAGACCCATTACTACTTCCGTCGGATAAAGTCGCTTTACATCAGGGTTTTCAGCATAAGTGGGATCAAGAATGGGGGCAATGGAGGCAGGTTGACGGTAGCTCGCTGTAAGGTCCATAACGCCCTCGTAGGGATCTCCATACCATGTAATTTTACCACCGGGATAAATAGTAAATTCTTTATTGATTAGGTTGTAAAGAGTAAAATTGTACCACCCCTCGTCGATATTCAGGGGGCCGAACATATTGAATTCTCCATTCGTGTCAATCCTGAGGTTGAGGTCTCCATTGCCACGTCCACGAATAATGTCGCCTGCTTTTATATCAAATATTATTTCAGCGTAGGCATCATTGGTGACGTCTATATTGAGATCAAGAGTTACTCCCTTCAGATCAATTTCATCCACTTCGGGGCGAACCATTTTAACGGTGTCAGCAAAGCTGGTGAAGTTGATAAAGTCCTGGGTATCTACATCGTCAATTCCGCCGATGGGGATGAATATTCGTGTGCCTTTCTCAGTGCGCGCGTTCGCGGTTATGCTGAGGTTATTTACGGGTCCCTTAAAGCTTATATCGCCAGTCCCAAAGCCCTGTCCGTAAAAGAGACTGTTGTCAGCAGCCGACGTGTTGAGCACCTGGATCCCATTAAACCTGCCGAGTAAATCGACTGACATGTTCTTGAATCCCCCATGGTCAATACTTCCCAGGAGTCGCCCGGAATTCTGAAAACGGTCGCTCACGGTAATATTATCCATGAATATTATATTCTCTGAAAATGAAAAATCTCCCTCCAGGAAATAATCTACCATCAGGTAATTTACCCGGAAGCTACCTCCTAGTAACTTTCCCCTGCCAAAAACACGTGGTGAAAAAGTACTTCCCTTTATCTGAAACTCCCCGGTCGCTGTTCCTGTAAGATTTGAAAAATATTTACCAATCCAGGGTTCCAGGAGGTTAACCGGTGCATTCAACAATTTTGCATCCAGATAAAGGGGTTCCTCTGTGTCCTTAGGTCTGTAGTACCCGTTTAGATCCATGGTGAGTACCTTGTTATACTCCACCGTGAAATCGAGATCAAATTCTTTATTGTCCTTATCCCAAAGAACTTTACCGAACACATCTCCAACCGGGTAATTGTTAATGGACATTTCAAGTATGGACAGGTCATTCTCAATTTTGGTATTTCCATAAACGTTGGAAATATTCATATAGCCACTCAAAAATCCATAGAGGTCTTTATTGATCAATGAATTAATGTTTTGTAGTCCCAGGCTTTCAAACTGAATGGTAAGCCGATCTGTTGAATCACTTGAAATATTTCCTTCTACAAATAATCCCTGGAATTCGTTGCTGATAATCACATTGCTGATACCTACCTTACTATCTGAAAATTCAAGACGTGCTAAACGGTCAATTTGCCACGGCCTGCCCAACAGGTCCAGCGAAGAATTTTCAAGGGTCACGATAGTGGATACGCTACCAAATTTAACGTCACCATTGAGGCTGAGAAAATTATTGTATTGCTCCTGCCGCGCGTTCAGGTCAAAGTCGAGGTTAAGCTTTTCCAGGTTTAGATTAAGGGAAATATCCTCTAAATTTATACCTGCCAGATTCTGCTTTTTTGATTGAATAACCAGTGAACCGGCCGTGGACAATGTATCGGGGCCACTCGAAATATTGAGTTCAACGAGGTTATCATTGAATTCATATTTTCCATACCTAAGTGAATCTATTTCAGTAAAAAGGTTGAAGGAAGTTGTCTTACCGGCGGCAAATTCCCCTTTCAACTCTTTTATCTCAGATAATTGAACATCTTCCTTGAGCAAGCTGAGTAGCGGGTCTATTTCATGAATCTTCACCTTATAGCTCAGATAAGAGGGCTTCTCAGTTTGTTCCAGCCGAATCGAATCATCTTCGAGACCGGGATCAAGTATAATTCGATTATACTTTTTGACAAGGTCCCTAAGATTTTTGTAAACAGTTACCAACTGGTATTTTCCCTCAATATCAACATCAGCCAGGTCCGATCTCACCTTCATTACCTTGGTGGAGTCATCCCTGAACTCGGAGTACAGGCTGGCAGAATCCACTTTCATGTATCGGTCATCCACCTGGATTTCCGAATCCTTGAATTTCATCTCACCAACAATTTCGTCAATACTAAGGCCTCTGAAGTCAAGTTCCGCCGTGGTCCGTGCAATAATGTCAGATTCTGAGAGACCCAACGGTTTAAGACTTATGTGATTGAGGATGCTGATCATGGAAATCTTCTCAGCCTTTTTCCTAAGATCAACAGTTCCATCCAGTTCGAACTGGAGGTTGGGATCATTGATCCTCAGATACCCCTGGTAAAAGTTATTTGCTATCTGGCCATCGACGTAAATCCTTTGATAGGGATAGTCCTTAAATTCAAGGAGATTGAAATCTCCATTAAGATCCATTCGGATCTTTTCGGGGTTAAAGGATGTACCTAATACACTCCCCGTGAAATTAATTCTGCCGATGTCTTCATTATCGAGGTATTCACCCATCCTGAAATCCCTGAGTTGCAACCTACCCGCATACGTGGGTTCACCGGTCTCGGGTATTTTCAGATTTAGGTCGGAGTTGATTTTTCCGTTTTGCGTATCGATTTCAGCAAAGGCCACAAAATCATTGACATACCCAATAAAACGTCCATTGAGCTGTAGATTTCCCAGTTCCGATAACAATTGGTTCCTGACAGATATGATATTCTGCAAATCTTCCGGATTGATCCTGGAATTTTTGAATCGCAGGTTGAGAAAAGTCTCACTTATATCGGGAAGCCCGGTAAATCCTGCAGTTCCCTCCAGTCTTGATCTGCCAAAGGCAAGGGTATAATCTTCGAGTTTGAAGTTTGAAATGGTGCCATTGAACTTCCCCGATAATTCCATTTTGTAGGGTAGGTAATTTCCGGGAGGCATTATCCTGGCAATGTCTTCCTGGTAAAGTATAGATTTATCGAAATTCAAATGGAGTTCTACGCTATCCCTGAAATTTCTGAAATTCGCTTTATCCCTGTAATGTATTTCTAATGTGTCCCGGATCAGGCTCTTTCCAAATTGAGCGTTTAATCCATGGAAATCTATAGTAGTACTATCATAATAAAATCCGGAACTGAGGTTTTCTATGGCCAATTCCGTATTACTCTCAATACCGGAGAGTAATTCGATGTTGGCGGTGATGACCCCCTTATCAATTTTCAATTCCTTCCACTCAGTATGGAGATCAGAGATGGTAAAATGATTCAGGTCGAGTCCACTTTCGAGCCTATCCTTCTGCCAATCGTTGAAGACCACCTTGCCGTGATTCACAGCTACCCTGTGAAGATGGATGAGCTTTCCTTCGGGTGTAGGTGTTGGATTATCGGGATCATAATTACGGAGCCTCTGTATGAACAGGCTGAGATTGAGTACTCGGTTTGTGTCTTCAACTATAATCGGAGCCAGGTAAATGGTAGTAGTATCGAACTCAATATTGTCCTCTTCAATGATATCACCAGTCAGAATATTCCATATGTTGAGGTCAACATAGAGAGAATTCGCATCGAGCATCATATTGCTGTCGGGGTCAAGCAGTTTTATTTGCTGAAATTCTCCCGCATCCAGCCAGCGAATAGATACATCTTCAATGGTCAGTTGAAATCCGGTCTTTTTACTTACAGTGTAGGAGATATAGTTGACAATAAAGTTTTGAACCGGGGGCAATTGCAGTGTCACAAGCAGGACCGCTGGGAAAAGAAGTAGTGCCAACAGGATTGAACCTGTTACTTTCAAAAATCTATTTTTGATAACTTGCGCCAAAAAAATACTTCAATGGGTCCAACAATACTTGCCATAGAATCATCATGCGATGAAACTTCCGCGTCTATAGTACGCGATGGTAAAGTTCTTAATAATGTGATCTCTACACAATCTGTACACGAAATTTATGGAGGAGTAGTTCCCGAACTCGCGAGCAGGGCCCATCAGAAGACTATAGTCCCTGTGGTCAGACATTGTCTCGAAACAGCCGGTATCGGCACCCAAGACCTCAATGCGATTGCTTTTACCAAAGGTCCGGGATTGTTGGGTTCACTACTTGTAGGTGCTTCATTTGCTAAATCAATGGCGTTTTCATTGGGAATACCTCTAATTGGAGTTCATCATATGAAAGCACACATCCTGGCACATTTCATTGAAAAGCCAATTCCCCAATTCCCGTTTCTCTGCCTTACGGTAAGTGGTGGCCATACGCAATTAGTAGTTGTCCATAGCCCTCTGGAAATGAAAGTTATTGGTCAAACAAAAGATGATGCTATTGGGGAGGCGTTTGATAAGTGTGCGAAAATGCTCGGATTTTCCTATCCAGGCGGGCCCATGATTGACAAACATTCAAGGGGAGGAATTTCGGATAGGTTTACATTTCCAAGTACCGATATCCCCGACTTTGATTTCTCTTTTAGTGGAATTAAGACCGGCTTTCTGTACTTCCTTCGCAATATGGAAAAGGAATCGGAAGATTTTATTGAGAGTAACAAGGCTGACCTTTGTGCCAGTATCCAGAGGCATCTCGTTAATATGGTGATTGAAAAGTTAGTCAACGCTGCCAATAAAATGGGAATTAAGGAAATAGGGATAGCCGGAGGTGTAGCGGCAAATAGTAGATTGAGGTCTGAAGTAGAAAGATTGGGATCTGAGTATGACTGGAACGTTTATATTCCCAAATTTGAATATTGCACAGACAATGCGGGTATGATTGCAATGGCTGCTCATTTTCAATATGAGCAACAGATTTTTGAATCACCTGAGGTCGTGCCCGATGCAAGATTGGTTTTTTAAATGAAACGTGAACTTATAGTTGGTGATAAGATTACCTACAGCAGACGGGTAGGGGAGGAAGATGTAGCGGCTTTTCATGGAGAAGTGGTACATCCCGTATATTCAACCTTTGCACTTGCAAGGGACGCCGAGTATACCACCCGACAATTCATACTTAATATTATCGAAGAGGATGAGGAAGGAATTGGAACTTCCCTCTCAATTAATCATGTAAACTCTGCATTTATCGGAGAGGAAGTACTATTCACGGGAGAAGTACTGTTGTTTCAAAAAGGTAGATTAGATTGTAGCTGGGAGGCTTTTGTAGGTGAAAGAAGAATTGCATTTGGGAAAACAGGTCAGAAATTACTAAAAAAGGCAGCTGTAGAGCGATTGTTCAAATCTAAAAGAACAGATGGGAAAGAGTAAGGGAGAAATATCATCCAATGTTTCAGTCAGGAACAAGCAGGCCAAGTTTAATTATGAATTGCAGGATTCATTCATGGCAGGTATTGTGCTGGAAGGAACTGAAATAAAATCTATCCGCCAGGGCAAGGTTAGTTTTGCGGATGGCTATTGCTATTTCAGTAATGGAGAGCTTTATGTAAAAGGAATACATATATCACCTTACCTACAGGCCTCATTTAAAAATCACGATCCGGATCGGGCAAGAAAATTGCTACTTAAGAAGACGGAATTGAAAAAATTGGAAAAGAAAGTAAATGAAAAAGGCCTTACTATTGTTCCCACAAAGCTCTTCATTAATTCAAGGGGCTTTGCAAAACTTGAAATTGCCCTGGCCAAGGGTAAGAAGATATTTGATAAACGGGAATCCCTAAAAGCTAAGGATCAACAACGCGAAATAGACAAGTTCAGTTAATGGATTACGGAATTTGCAGGCTGGGAATAATACCCGTAAGGCGGGAGGCAAGTCACAAAAGCGAGATGGTGACTCAGCTCGTATTCGGTGAGCATTATTCAGTATTGGAAAGGAGTTCCGATAGGGAATGGATCCGTCTTGAAAACCACTATGATAAGTATCATGGGTGGATTCCTTCCAATCAACATTATTCCATTTCAGGGGAGTATTTCGAACAGATCAATGAATCTGATTATAAAATATGTTGTGATTTGTCCAGTACAATTCTCTACAGGAAATCCCCGGTCAGTATTGTGATGGGTAGTATTATACCGATTTCAACCAATGAGCTTTTTAAAATGGAGGAACAACTGGCCTTTGGTGGGGAATCCAAAAGCCTCAGGCAGAAAAGAGAGTTTGAGTTCCTCAGGCAAATAGCCATGAAATTTCTCAACGCACCATACCTGTGGGGGGGGAGAACACCTTTTGGTGTGGACTGTTCCGGTTACATGCAAATGGTATTCAAGATATCCGGTTATTTCCTTCCGAGAGACTCTTCGTACCAAGCCAATGAGGGAGAAAAAATTAGTGATCTTGAAAAAACAGTTCCCGGTGACCTCGCCTTCTTCAACAATGACGGACGAATTGATCATGTTGGATTGATCCTTGACGACCAAAAGATCATTCATGCATCGGGAAGGGTCCGGATTGACCGCTTAACATCTGAGGGGATACTCCATTCAGAGACTGGCCTTATCACCCATCACGAACCTCTTTATCGCAGGATAGTGGAATTCAACTGATGGCCAGGCAATTCTTCTTGTTCTATAATTTTTATTGCTCTATCTTAAAAAAATGAACAAGAAGGTATTGGTCTTAAATCAGGATTATTCGCCTTTTACTCTCTGTACCATACAAAGGGCATTCATTCTTGTGTTCATGAAGAAAGTGGATCTAGTCGTGGATTATGAGGATATGCGTCTTCATACGGTGACAACAGACTATCAGGCTCCGGCAGTTATCAGGTTACACCGCTATATCTCAATTCCATACCGGGGAGTCAATCTTACCAGGCAAAATATTTTTAAGCGCGATGGTCATTTGTGTCAGTATTGTGGTACAAAGAAAGACCTTACCATTGATCATGTTATTCCAAAGGCAAAAGGGGGTAAGACGGTATGGAAAAATATTGTTACAGCTTGCCGGCGATGTAATTCATTGAAAGGAGACTATAAACCTTCTGAGCGAGGCCTGACCCTGCAGCGACCGCCATTTAAACCGAGTTACATCTCCTTTATAAGGGATTTTTCGGGAATGGTATGCAAAGAATGGGAGCCATTCCTTGGAACGGCTGATCCCTCTAGAATTGCAATGTAAAGCGCGTGTATTCTCCGGGTTCAGAATCAACCCTTATTGTTCCGTGATGTAGCTGAAGTATTTGTCGGGAAAGTGCCAGTCCAATCCCGGATCCTTCGGTCTTGGTCGTGTAGAAGGGAATGAATATTTTTTCCATCGCCTCACGTATAATACCCTGGCCGTTATCCTCCACAGAAATCAAGGGAAGGCCCTCTTCGTTTAAAACAGCTGATATTTTTATTTGAGGAGAGGCGGTTTCCTCCAGGGCTTCCAGTGAGTTTTTGATCAGGTTAATAAGAACCTGCTCGATTTGTTCCTGGTCCATTTCAATGGCTAAATCTTTCGGGTCTATCGTGGTAGTGATTTTCACTTTCCTCTTTTCAATCTCTGCTTCCTCAAGCTTCAGAACACCCTGAATCAGTTCTTCCATGCTAACAGGGGACAAGTTTGGTGGCGGGATTGTGGTATAATCACGGTAAGCGTTGATAAACCGAATTAAACCCTTGCTGCGGTCCTCGATAGTTTTCAGACCTTCCTCCAGATCCTCAACCGATTCTTCACCAATCTCATATCGGGAGTTTTTTCGAATGGCATCTTCGGCAAGAATGTCTTTTAATGTCGACGTCAATGAGGCTATGGGAGCGATGGAGTTCATTATCTCGTGTCGGAGGATTCTTGTAAGGTTCTGCCAGGCTTCCAATTCCTTCTTTTGAAGTTCAGTCCGAATGTTTTGCAATGCGATAAGCTTATATTTTGTTTCCCCAAGTTTAATTTCAGTAGCTCTCAGGGAAAGCTGCAGGTCATCGCCTCTCCTGAAAAGGTTGGCCTTTCCCGTGGGTAAATCAAACAGAGCCTTGTACATCCAACTGTTAGTCTCAATAAGTTCTTCAATGTTTCTTAGCTTTTCGCTTCCTATCAATTTTTTAGCCGCTGCATTCATCAATCCTATCTCACCATCTTCATCGAAGGAAATTACCCCCACAGAAACATGCTCCACCACGGTATTGAGGTATTGCCAGTGTTCCTCTTTTTCTGATCTGGCTTTTCTTATTGCAGCGAGGATTCCGTTAAATGAGGTATTGAGTTCACGAAAACTACTGCCGAGATTATTTCCCGTGGAAAATCCAGTCGAAAAATCCGAATACGTAACGGATTCCAGGAATTTAGAGAGTTGTCGATTGGTTTGAGAGGTGAAATAATACAGCTCGTAGGCAATGATCAGGACAATTATAGCAAGGACTCCTCCTATTACCGGAAATCCCTTAATCATGGAGAAGTACAGTGTGGCTGAGATTGCTGCGGTGAGAAGAATTACTCTCCAAAGGAGCTTAAATCGAAAATCCCTAAAGACCATATTTTTCCAATCTACGATAGAGCGACGATCGGGTCAATCCGAGGTCACTGGCTGCCAAGGTAATATTCCCGTTATGCTTTTTCAGGACTTTGCGTATTAAAATCTTTTCTACCTCCTCCAGGTTATAGTGATCCAGGACCAGCGGATTGCCGGTTTCACGGGGATTTTGCCCGGAAAGATTAAAGTCTTCCGGCTGGAGTACTGCTGAATTACTCATGATAACAGCCCGTTCAATCGAATGCTGCAGTTCGCGGATATTCCCCGGCCAGTTGTGTTTCATCATTCGGGAGAGGGAGGCATCACTGATCTTGTTGACCTTTTTCTTATACTTGTCTGAATAAACACCGAGAAAATGATGGGCCAGTTCACCGATATCTTCAAGACGATCCCGCAGCGGAGGTAATTCAATCTCAATAGTGTTGATGCGATAAAGCAGATCCTGTCTGAAACGGTTTTCCTTGACCATGTCATAAAGTGGTTGGTTCGTGGCGCAGACGAGCCGTATATCTACCGGTGTCTCTTTATTTGAGCCCACACGACTCACCATGCGGTTTTGCAGCACGGCGAGAAGTTTGGCCTGAAGTGGTAGCGAGAGGTTCCCAATTTCGTCCAGGAAAAGAGTACCCCGGTTGGCAACTTCAAATCTTCCGGCCCGATCCTCCTTGGCATCCGTAAATGATCCCTTTTTATGACCGAATAATTCACTTTCAAAAAGCGTTTCAGCGATGCTGCCCAAATCCACGTTGACAAATGATTCTGACTTGCGCATGGAATTGGAATGGATGGCTCTTGCAATAAGCTCCTTACCCGTTCCGTTTTCTCCCAGTATCAGCACATTGGCATCTGTTTCAGCTACACGGTCGATCGTCCTGAATACTTGCTGCATCGCAGGGCTTTTACCAATAATATCACTGTAACGGGAATTCATTTCTTCATTGATTTCCCGTTGCTTTATTTTCAAATCTTCTACCTCTTTCTTGGTTTCACGCAAGCGCATGGCAGAATATATTGTGGCAAGTAATTTTTCATTTTCCCAGGGCTTAAGAACGAAATCAGTAGCCCCTGCCTTGATTGCTTTAACGGCAGTCTGAACATCCCCATAGGCCGTGATCAAAACCACTACCGCTGATGGGTCTTTTTCCAGGATTTTCTCCAACCAGTAATACCCTTCTTTACCACTGCTTACATCACGGGTGAAATTCATATCGAGCAAAATAACATCGTAATTCTCGTTGGTAAGCAGTGTAGGAAGAACCTCGGGGTTCACTTCTGTGTCTACTAGCTCCAGGTGCCTCTTGAGAAAGATTTTCGCTGCCTTTAAAAGATCTTCATTATCATCGACAATGAGGATCTTACCCGTTTTGAGATCTGCCATACTTTTGAATAGATGTAAATTATACCAGCTTGATACCGAACCCTTTTGAGCTTTTTAGCGTACAAAACGGTAAAATTTAGGTTGTAGTGTCCGCTGGCGGACGCTCACGTTCATCTATGAACGATATCGAACTATTTATTTACCTTTAATACGTGATATGAGCGAAAAAGTTAGTTGGCATCATTGTTGGCAACAGGCTCAGCGGGTAAACACAAATACATGGATAGAAAGATTAAGAAGAAAAAATGGACCTTTAAACGGATTGCGCTATATACTCTTGCCCTGGCATTTGTAGCATTTGTGGTAAACCAATTTTTCTTTAGTGACAGGAGATCCACGCTTAAGGTTGAACGTGAGAAGATCACGGTTTCCAAGGTATCAAGGGGGGTCTTCCAGGATTACATCCCTCAGACCGGTACGGTTGAGCCCAGCAAGACTATTTACCTTGACGCCATTGAAGGGGGAACCATCAAGAGAGTAGTAAGGCAATCCGGAGCCATGGTGAAAAAAGGAGATGTGATACTTGAGCTCTCTAATCTCAATAGGGAACTCTCTGTACTTAGCCAGGAAGCAAGCCTGAATGAAAGTATTAACCGGGTTCGGCAAACGCGTCTTCAACTCTCTCAGAATGACTTATCACAGCAGCAGTCTATGGCACGGATTCGCAATGAGTTGGACAAGATTTCACCGAGATACAACAGGGAGAAAATGTTGTTTGAGAAGAAACTGATATCACAACAGCAGTTCGAACAAACGGAGGCCGATTACAAGTTCCACAAGAAGAACTGGGATATTGTATATCGGCAATACCGAAATGACTCGCTGGAACGAATTCGTCAGCTCGAACAACTCAATGAATCAGAGTCCCGGATGATGCAAAGCCTCGACGGCGTTGGGCTTATTCTAGATAATCTGACAATAAAGGCACCACTTGAAGGACAGCTATCCACCATCCAATTGGAAGAGGGGCAAGCAATCATTGGAGGGGAGCGATTGGGACAGGTGGATGTTGTAGGGAGTTTTAAAGTCAGGGTGCCCATAGATGAATTGTACCTGCCCAGAATTTCTACAGGCCTTGGGGCTACTACCACTTTTAACAGGGAGGAATATATTCTCAAAATCACCTACATATATCCGACGATTACCAACGGGAGATTTGAAGTGGATATGGATTTTGTGGGAAAAACTCCCGAGGGAATTAAGAGGGGACAATCACTACGGTTGAGGATAGAACTTGGACAGAGTTCTGAAGAGGTATTGATACCCGTTGGCGGCTTCTACAAGGATACCGGGGGTAATTGGATTTTCGTGGTGGATGAAACCGGAACCCGGGCAGAACGTAGAAGGATAAGGATAGGAAGAAAGAATTCAGAATTTTATGAAGTCCTCGAAGGCATTGAACCTGGTGAGCAGGTCATCACCTCGTCTTACGAAACTTTTGGGGATAACGAAGTACTCATTTTAGGATAATAATTTACCGAAACACAAAGCTCATGATCAAAATTAACAACCTCACTAAAGTCTACACTACTGATGAAGTAGAGACCACCGCACTCAATAGTATCAACATTGAGATCAAAGACGGAGAATTTGTAGCAGTTATGGGACCTTCCGGTTGCGGAAAGTCTACCTTACTGAACATCCTCGGATTGCTGGATAACCCTTCCGATGGTGAGTATCAATTTGGGGAGAATGAAGTATCAAAATATTCCGAAAGACAGCGGGCCCAATTGAGAAAGGGTTCGATAGGATTTGTATTTCAGAGTTTCAACCTTATCGATGAATTGACCGTTTTCGAAAATGTAGAATTGCCATTACTATACCTAAAGGTACCGTCTTCAGAAAGGAAGCAACGGGTCGAAGATGTTCTCGAAAGGATGAATATTATGCACAGGAGAAATCACTTCCCACAGCAACTCTCCGGTGGGCAGCAGCAAAGGGTGGCTATTGCACGTGCCATTGTAGCCAAGCCTAAAGTTATTCTCGCGGATGAGCCTACGGGAAACCTGGACTCCGCGAACGGTGAAGAAGTGATGAAATTGCTGTCTGAACTGAACGAAGAGGGAACTACCATAATCATGGTAACACACTCTCCCTACGATGCGAACTATGCCCACAGGATTATTAACCTGTTTGACGGCAAGGTCGTTACGGAAAACATCAAAGAACAGTTTCATATTTAACAGTGAATCAAAGGGCCTTTGTGGCCCTTTTTCACCTACATCTACTATGTATAACCAAGTAGTGATGCAACCTTTCGTTCACCTTTAATGTCTTTTCATTATATAATCCTGCCGTAAGACTATTTTCATGCTCAAAAACTACCTGAAAACCACCCTGAGAAGCTTGTGGAAAAACAAGCGTTTTGTAATTATCAATATGCTGGGAATGGGTATATCCCTGGCCTGCTGTATTGTGGCCTACTATAATTGGGATTATGCCTACAGTTTTGATGAAGATCAACCCAATCGGGAAGATGTATACAGGATCAACTTTGTCAGGGATTTTCAAGGTTATTCTCAACATGGGGGGATCACTCCCATGCCGGTTAGTAACCTGGTCATTGAAAACCTTACACAGGTGGATGAGGTAGTAAGAGTACTAACCTGGTGGGGAGCAAACATCAAATTGGGCGATGATTTCTTTCCAACACCCATTGGGTATGTGGATTCCACTTTTCTTGATGTCTTTTACTTTGAGATGGTCTATGGTGACAAATCTGCCCTTGCTGACAAGAATAATATCCTTATCTCGGAGGAATTGGCTCTGCGATACTTTGGCAGGACCGATGTTATTGGAGAACCTCTTCAACAGATTCATTCCGGTAACCAGGTAAAGGACTTTGTAATTGCAGGGGTATTCAAGGACCCCATTTCAAATTCCAGTTTCGAGTTTGAGGCATTCTCCCTTTATGAGAATAATATCGAATTAGGTGGACTGGATGAATCCAGCTATCGGTCCTACAACACAACATTTCTATTAATAAAAGATAAATCAAAGCTTCCTGGCATAGAACAATCCCTCCAGCAGTATGTAGCCGACCAGAACAAAGCAAGGGAAGATTTTAAGATTACCAGGTTTTATCTGGAACCATTTGCAGGTATGGCTGTGAACGTGGAAGCAAGCGAGATAACCAACCACATGTTCAACAGGGCAGCCCCACCGCCGGCAATTTTTGCCCCAACGATTATGGCGGTTCTAATCCTACTTATCGCGTGTTTCAATTTCACAAATACCTCCATCGCCATGTCAAACAGGAGGTTGAAAGAGATTGGGATCAGAAAAGTAATGGGTGGACTAAAGAAGCAGTTGGTTGTACAGTTCCTGCTCGAGAATACATTTTTATGTCTGCTGGCCCTGGGCGTTGGACTTCTTCTGGCTGAATTCCTGGTGCCGGCATACAGCAATATGTGGCCATTTATCGAACTCAATTACACCTATGTAGACAATTATGATTTCTTGTTTTTCCTGGTATTACTGACACTCTTCACCGGATTAATTGCGGGAAGTTATCCGGCGTTTTACATAAGCGGGTTCCGGCCCACAAGTATTCTTAAAGGATCCGCAAGCATCAAAGGAGCCAATGTATTTACCAAGATTCTTCTCGTGGGTCAATATTCTGTCTCGATAATTGCCCTTGTCATGGGATTAGCCTTTTATGGGAATGCTGTTTACCAGGACCAGGTGGATTTAGGCTATGATAAGGAGGGATTGATCTCTGCATACATCGGGGAACATGACGATGTTCAGAAATTCGAAAATGCATTGGCGGGCCACCCTGACATTACTATGGTCGCAGGTACCAAGAATCATATTTTTACGAATTATTATTCTGATCCGGTCAAGTATGAAGCCCTGGAAAGGGAAGTGGAGATCATGGATATCACCGCTGACTACCCCGAAATTATGGGAATTGACATTGTTGAGGGTAGGGGATTCAATAAAAATTCAGAGACGGATTTTAAGGAATCCGTTCTTGTTAATCAGACCTTTGTCGAGGAATTTGGTTGGGATAGTGCGATTGGAAAACGTCTTGTGTGGGTAGACAGCCTTCAGTTCTATGTCGTTGGAGTCGTGCAGGATTTTTATACAACAGGCTTGTGGGAGAAAATCGAACCCATGATGATCCGTTATGCCAAGGAGGAAACTGATTTGGTAATACTGGTAAAGGCCCCGGCAGATAAACTTTTAGCGGTAGATGAGTTTATGCAGGAAAAATGGAAAGAAGTTTTTCCCAATAGAATCTATTCCGGCTATTTCATGAATAATGAATTAGCGGAGGCCCAGACAGTTAATGATAATATTGTAGCACTCTTCATTTTCTTGGGGCTTGTCGCATTGATATTAACTGCCATCGGATTGTTCTCCCTGGTATCCCTCTCGATTCTCAAGAGAACCAAAGAAATTGGGGTAAGGAAAGTTCTTGGCGCCTCAGTCATGCAAATTGTAAATACGATCAACCGTGAATTCATCCTCATTGTTCTTATATCCTCCGTTGTAGGTGCCGCCATTGGATACTTCATGTCCGGATTATTGATGGGGTCCATTTGGTACTATTACCAGGATGCGACCATATTTACTCTATTGATTTCGCTTCTGGCAATAATTGTTGTATCCGGTGCAACCGTCGGTTTCAAGGTAGTCGCAGCAGCCTCCGCCAACCCGGTAGATTCACTGCGGAGTGAATGATGTCAGGCGTAGCCCATGACCTTGTATGTTAAAAGTCCCAAAATCTCATGGAATAATACGGTCCACTTCACCATGGCCCCGGGGTTGGGAATCCAGACATTGGGTGTATAGGCTCGTTTTGATGCATAAAAATCAGCAGGGAAGGGATTGACTTGCATTCCGGCTTTCGTGAAGGATGCATAGGCCCTGCGCATATGAAAAGCAGAGGTTATCAATAAAACCCTATCATACTTTTGACCCTCCAGCATCTCCGCAGTATTAACGGCAGATTGGTGAGTATTTTTAGACTTGTTTTCCACCATAATCAGGCTGTCCGGGACTCCCATCATTACCATGGCTCGTTTGAGATTATCCGACTCCAAGAGGTCGGGTGTACCAAATGATCCACTCCCTCCAGCCAGAAGTATTTTTTTCACTTTACCCATCTTATAGAGCTGCACAGTATGAGTTATCCGGTCGGCCCCTTTGTTGAAATATACCCGATCCTTTGGCTCACGCTGATTATCGGCAATTCCGGTAAGTACAATTGCCAGGTCATACTGATTTTGAAGTTGGCTAAGGGGAACCGGCTTGTATTCCCACCACCCGATAAACTCATTGGAGAGGAATGGGTTTGTAAATAGGAAACAGAGGAAAATGCCTGCGTACCTGCAATATCTCTTCCATCTTATTCTTTTGAGTTTCCATGCCAAGACAAAGCAGATAAGGATCAGACCCAAGGGCATGAGTAAAAAATAGATGGTTTTGGACAGGTAGAAGAACATTATCTTCGATTCTTACCAAATAGTTTTTCCAGGGATTCGATGATCTTCCTGAGCACATCGAAATAGAGTGTAATCATAAGAAGGATTGTCATGCTCCAGATAACAGCCAGGTTAAACCAGAAAGTATCGATGTAGTTGCCGGCAAAGTGCTTTACGGGCACGTAGAATTCTGTCCTGAAATCCAATGTGTGTGATGGAGAGGGATTCATGTAAACCGGGTATATTTTCTGAAAATAACGGTTATCCTTTTCAAGAATCCTGGTGGCGTCATTCTGGTTTTTGACAAGGTCAGCTATTGCTTCATTATGATAGTTGCTTTTAAGTGCCTGAACGGCTTCCACCCCGCCACCCTGTTTGGCCAGTTCATTTACTGCTACTTCTTTGGCTGCCGTCGCTTTGTCGTGAATCCTGGCATAGGTCGCCTTCAATTTCTCCAGAAATTCCAGGGTTTCATCATGAATTTCCTTATTGAATTCCTCGAGGTTAAGTTGAGAAAGTCCTGAATAATATTGGTCCTCTCTCAAACCGAGACTTTTTTCTTCATTAAGTATCTCGCTTTTTAGAACCTCAAACGATTCTGTCACCTGCTTCACAATCTCGGGATCGTCACTCCTGAAATGGTTGTAACAATAGTCGAGTTTTGATTCAAGGGCAGGGATAAAGTAAATCCTCTTGTAGTCCGATTCAGCAATTTGCTTATCGTATTTATAAAATAACTTCTCGTATTCGTTATCCTTGAATTGGGTGACCATTGCTGCTTCAAAAGCCCACCTGGAAGTCATCATTTCGCCAAGCCAGGGTACCTTACCTGTCGCCGTGATATGGGGATTGAGCTTGTCAAACTTCACTACCACGCCGCTCAGTATCAGTTGTGGAATGAGCAGAATGGGTATCAGAATATAGATGGTAACGGCTGAGTTGAAGGAAGATGAGATGTTCAATCCGAGCAAATTCGCCATGCAGGAGGTAGAAAAAAGTATCAGCCAGTGGGGGAGGAGCATATTTTTAATCTCCAGGACATAGTTTCCGATCAGTACGAAGGTAATAGTCTGGATGGCTGACAAGACAAACAGGATAATTACCTTCGATGAAAGGTAGCTCATGCGGCTTAAGTTGAGGAATCGTTCCCTTTTCAGGATTTTCTGGTCCCTGATTATCTCTTCGGCACTAACCGTAAGACCCATAAAAAGAGCAACGATGACGGCCATGAAAAAGTAGGCGGGTATATTGAGATTTTTGCTGAAGAGGTAGCCAGTCTGAATACTACTGTCCTCATTAAAGTAGCGTACGATGTATGCGAGTGCAAATGCAAGGACGGGGGCCTCAAGTAAATTGATAAATAGATATTGCTTATTCGCTAGTTTGCTTAAAGTATCCCGGGTGGTAAAGATCAGGGATTGTTTAATTTTTCCCGGAATTCTTAAGGAAGCGGGGGGTTCGTCCTTACTGGTAGTCACCTGCGGGATAGTTATTCTCTCTTTGAAATATTCATTCCATTTTTCGGGCGATACCTTCCTTTCATCGGTAAAGTTTCCATACTCATCAATGACCTTGGTCTCAATGATGTTAAATATCTGTTCAGGGTTGACATTACCGCAGGTAATACATTCACCCTGCTCACTTGAAAGCATTTTAATAATGTTCTTGAAGTAAACAACCGCTTCAACGGGATTACCATAGTAGATCTGGTATCCCCCCGTATCGAGAATGACGAGTTTATCAAACATCTTGAATATGTCTGATGAGGGTTGGTGGATTACAACAAAAATGAGTTTTCCCTTCAAGGACAATTCCTTCAGGAGGTCCATTATGTTTTCCGAATCCCTGGATGATAGCCCTGAAGTGGGCTCATCGACAAATAAAACCGAAGGTTCTCTAAGCAACTCAAGTCCTATGTTGAGCCGCTTCCTCTGTCCGCCACTTATAGTTTTTTGTAAGGGTGATCCGACTTTCAGGTCACGGGTTTCAAGCAGGCCAAGACTACTCAATGTTTTTGTGACCAAATCATCCAGTTCAGATTCCGAAAGATCCCTGAAACATAATTTGCCGGCATAGTACAGGTTTTGGTAGACGGTGAGGTCTTCAATTAACAAGTCGTCTTGTGGTACAAAGCCAATAACACCTTCTATCAGGCTCTTCTCTTTGTGGATATCGACACCATTGATCAATACCTTGCCTTCAGAAGGCGCATCAGCACCATTAAGGACATTTAGCAGGGTGGACTTCCCGGCACCTGAAGCCCCCATTAAACCGATCAATCCACCGGACTCCTCCTTTATCGAGATATTTCTGAGTCCAAGCTTGCCGTTGGGAAACTGGAATGAAATATTCTCCGCTTCAAAGGATATCCTCGGGACTCCTGATGTATCGATGAATTGAGAGATGACGTCACCATAGTACACGGGTTCGAAGCCTTCCCCCCTAATCGTGCTCCCCACTCCAAAGACCCTTATCTTACTCTGGGCCAAAGGCACCCCGTTCAGATAGAGATCAGACTGACCTATATATCTGACAAACAGGCTCTCCGAATTGGACAAGTAGATAATGGAAATAAACCCATCCAACCCTTTCCTTAAGAGATGTTTATAATGAAGTTGTTGAGCTTTCTCTTCCCCATCGACAATTAAAATTGACTGGGAATTAACTTTTAGCGAGGAATCGGAGGTAAAAAATTGCTTGATAAGTCCAATCTCATCATTGGAAATATTAAAACTTGAACCAATATAATTGACCAACTCCTCTTCCCGATCAGAAATTTTACCGTCTGCCAGAATTATTCCTATGAGTTGAATAATAATGACCATTTTCTGTTTCTGAGTAAGTTCTGCATTGATCTCGGTACACAACTCGTCAATATTCCGGTACTCTTCTTCGTTGCTGTCTTGTTGGGAGAGGATTTTTTCACAATAACTATCGAAGTCCTTCAGGTATTTTTCCTTTGCTTCTGTTGAGACATTATCATCGAGGAATAATTTAATCTCGTCTCGTTCATCCTCTGTGACTTCATCTTCCTTTGCGACAATTGCGAAAAGCTTTATGATGGCATTAAGTAAGGGTTCGCTCATTGGTGATCAATTGAAAAGATGCACAAAAGATAATAAAAAAGGGGATTGATCTCTCAATCCCCTCTTCGCTGATTAGGTTTAGGTTACATTGTTATGTCAGCTCGTAAATCTTCCAGTATTGCTGTAATCTCTGTCAAATGCTCGTCAGTCAATACCAGGCTACCCTGGTTATTGGAGATTTGCTCTTGGATGTCCAGGCTTTCATATTGCGCCTTAAGGTTCTTGAATTGAGTCAGTATACTTGAAACGTCACCGGTCTGTTCGATTGTTTCAAGCATTTTCACTACTTCACCAACAGATTTCTCCTGGTCAAGAATTGCCCTGATTAAGTCGGTAAGGACCATGTTCTTAATATCATCAGGTAAATCAGAAGGGTAGTTTTTAACCAGTTGGCATGAGATATGGAGGCCCTCCACTACACTTCCCGTGAGCATCATTGCAGCTGTTTTTTTACGTTGTTCATTGTTCAGGTACTCTGAGGAGTTTTTTATAGTGTTATCAAGCAGGTATACCAGGGAGTCCCTGTTATCCAGGTTTCTCTCAAATTGGGCAACTACTGATGATTCAAAAGATCCGGTTAATCCTAGCTCCTCAGCCAGTTTTCTTGACGTACCCATGTAATCAAGAGCTTCCTGAACTTTTTCGTAGGCGATAAGATATCCTACATCGGTAGCGTAAACGCCTAGATTCATGGCAGCTTTATCGCTGTTGATCATATAGGAATCCACATTGGATTCCGGGTTTAGCAATTCAAAATTATATTCAACCCCTGATCGTTCCAACATACCGGGTATTTCAGAAGGAGGAGGAATTTCGTAGACCACGGTGGTAATATTGTCCTCAAGGGCCTGTTCTCCTTCATCAAATTCATTACTGGCGTCGGAGGGTTTATCTCCACCGCCGCAAGAACTTAAGATAAAGGCCATTCCTGCAATTACGGCAAAGATTCTGGTAGAAAGTTTAGTCATGTCAAACGTTTTTAAGATTCCAATTTTAATCAAAAAATTTTGCTTACGAAACAGAAATCTTTGCAAACGCAAGGCTTAGACAGAATGTGGACCACTACTTCAGAAGGACATCTGCGAAATATTCCCTTGAATCAGTAAAAACCTGGACCAGTTCCATGCCAGCATTTTCGGCCAACTTTTTAAATTCCACAAGTGAATATTTTTGAGATATCTCTGTAAATACTGGCTCCCCTGTATAGAATGAATATTTGCCTCCAGTAGCTTCTATCTCTACTTTTTGGTCGATTTTAGATACAATGTAGCTCTTAGCTGCACCACTTTTCGGATCATAGGTTGGGAAGTGATAAAATTGATCCCGATTAAAATTCCCTCCCAATTCCCGGTTAATTCTGTCTAATACATTGAGGTTAAACTCGCCTGTAATCCCCGCGGGATCATCATATGCCAGTTTTATGACTCGCGGATCTTTTTTAAGATCAATCCCTACAAGAAAAAGGTCCTTATCATTTTTAATCTCATTTATTGATTGCAGAAATTTCCCTGTATCAGCCGGAGTCAGGTTTCCAATGTTAGAACCCATGAAAAGGATGAGTTTTGGTCTGTCGGGGGACCAATCATAGACTGCTTCCAATCCTTCCTTATAGGTATAATTAAATGGCTTGACTTCCAGGGGAAACAATTCCTGAAGGTTTGCATGCAATAGATCCAATGAGTTTTCAGATATGTCAATGGGGGCATAATGGAATCGGCCGTTATGCTCCATAAACTCCCTCAATAAGATTTTGGTCTTGGTGCCATCTCCCGAACCAAGTTCAACCAGGTCAAACTCTTGCCCCTTGAATGGCAGAGATTGAAAAATATTCAATTTCTGTTCATTGAAAATTTCCAATTCACAATCGGTCAAATAGTATTCATCGAGTTTCATGATGCGTGTGAATAGCTCGTCTCCCTTTCCATCATAAAAATACTTGGACGAAATACGTTTGTTCTCAGCGGAAAGTCCTTCGTGGATCTCTCTTTCGTAGTCACTTAAATTCTCACTTTGCCTTTTACTCGCGTCAAAAGTCATTTTGCTAGTCGTATTCCTGAAAACTGAAACTGGTACTTTGGGTGCCAGAAATTCCGGTAAGTTTTCCTTGAATGCCCTTGTGGAGTCGCAACGGACGAACCTCTCAGGACCATCTGGTTGATCATAAATTTACCATTATATTCCCCAATTGCCCCTTCTGCTTTTTTGTAACCGGGATAGGGTAGATATGCACTATTCGTCCACTCCCACCGGTCTCCCCATGTGATCAAATCACTGGCAACTTCCCATTCTTCTTCTTTTGGAAGCCGTGCTCCAGCCCATTCAGCAAAGGCGCTGGCCTCATAAAAGTTGACATGACAAACCGGTTCCAGCATATTCAGTGGTTGAATACCTTCCATAGTATATTGACACCATTCTCCTTGTTTTTCTTCCCAATACAGGGGTTTGGCAGGGCTGTTTTCATTGACCCAGGTCCAGCCTTCTGAATGCCAGAGATTTACCTTGTCATATCCACCATCATCAATGAACTCCCGATACTCACCATTGGATACCAACTCATTTCTCACCTGAAATGCTTCAAGCTTCACTTCGTGTACACCAAGTTCATTATCGAAGCAGAAGCCATCGCCGGAATAGCCAATTGGATATATACCATCATCTATTTTAATCCAGTCGTGGGCTTCAATTTCTTTAGAAGGTATAGGGTTAGCCCCGTTGTATGCTGGTACCAGTGGCTGAGTTCCAAGGATGTATTTAATGTCAGTCCAAAGTAGTTCCTGGTGTTGTTGTTCATGATTACACCCCAGCATTACCAATTCGTTGATTTCTTCAGCCTGGTCTCCGACCAGTAGTTCTTCCATCTTTTGATCAACCGATTTCCTGTAATTGTAAACTTCTTCAACCGTTGGTCTTGTAAGATATCCCCTATGGTCCCTCAAGACCCTTTTGCCAACATTTTCATAATAGCTGTTGAACAGGAAATCGAGGTCTTTGCTGAATACCTCGTAGCCGGGATAATAATCCTTCAAAATAAATGTTTCAAAAAACCAGGTAGTGTGGCCAAGGTGCCATTTGGGTGGACTTACATCGACAATGGGCTGTGGGATATAGTCTTCTGTTTTAAGGGGTTCACAAATTATATCTGAGTGTTTCCGGACTTTCCGGTAATGATCAAGTAAGCTCAAAATGCGTTTTGTTACAGGTTACTGACTAAACAGTAATATAGCGGATAATGGTTCCGGTTACAATTTTTGAATCTAATCAGTCGCTTTCCACGTTTTGAAGTCCGTCCAGCACCCAGGGCATGAGCTCTGAAACCGTAGGGTGAACGAGAACTACCTCCCTGTATTTCCTGCATGGAATTTGACTGTGCATGATTGCGGCGAACATATTGACGATCTCATCCCCACCGGGACCATGAATGGCAGCCCCTAAAATAAGGTCAGAATCCGCATCAACTATCAATTTTGCAAATCCGTCTGTTTCACCCATTTCCTTTGCTCTACTTATCTGACTCATGGGACGTGTGGCCTTTAGGACCCTATGGCCTTTTTCTATCGCACCCTTTTCGGAAAGGCCTACTCGGCCCAGGGGAGGATCTGTGAATAAACCGTAGATTGGAATCCTGTCTGATATTTTCCTGGACCCGCCAAAAAGGTGATCCAGAACAATCTCAGCATCATTAACGGAAGTATGCGTAAAGGCACCATGACCGTTTACATCACCGAGGGCAAAAACTCCCTCGACCTTAGTCCTGCAGAAATCATCTACTTCAATAAAACCTTTACCATAGATACCAATACCTGCATTTTCCAGGTTCAGGGTATCACTATTTGGGGTTCTTCCAGCAGCTATCAGAAGCTGTGATCCTTCCAAGGTTTTGTCTGTTTCTTCATGTTCTATGGTTAGAATTACTTTTTCTTCCTTGGTCACACTCTTAGCCGATGCATTCAGGTAAATTTCTACATTCTCCCTTTCAAGGACCTCTTTAATACTTTCGGCAACATCCCGGTCTTCGTTGGGCATGAGTTGCGGACCGCGCTGAATTATGGTTACCCGTGATCCAAGTCTTTTGAAAACCTGGGCAAATTCGACTCCGATATACCCACCTCCAATAATGAGAAGGTGTTCAGGCAGTTCCTTGAGTTCCAGTAATCCCGCGCTGTCCAACCATTGGATCCTATCAATACCATCAATTGGTGGAGCGGATGGTCTTGTTCCCACGTTGATGTAGATATTTTCACCCGATATCTCTTCTTCTCCTGCTTTGAGAGTCTTTGGTCCTGTAAAAGAAGCGTAGTCACGAATCAGCTTTACATTTTCACTCGACTCAATCCATTCCGTCAACCCATCCGACGAGGAATTTCGAATTTCATTCATCCTTTCCATTACACGCTGAAAATCTACTTTTGGAGAGGCATCAAATCCAAAGAAATGACCCCTTCGAGCCTGGTGAATAGCTTTTGCACTTGCTACCAGGGTCTTGGTTGGTGTACACCCGTAGTTGACACAACTTCCTCCAACTTTCTTCCCTTCGAATACCGCAATGGATTCGCCGGTATCAATCAATTTACCAAGCAGGGTCCCTGTAGCCTGTCCGGTGCCTACAATAACATGTTTAAATTTTTGCATGACTTCTCAGATAAGGAAGTCAATATCTTTTATTCTCCAGAGCTCTGAAAGTGAAAGGCCGTACTAATTAATTATTTGTCTTCCCTATTGCTTTGTCTTCCGAAGGACCTTACCATATCCGACACCCTGAAAATTTCCCTCGTCTACGGCAAGTGTCCCATTGACTATGACATATGGAATTCCATCAGGATATTGATGAGGTTCGGTAAAGCTCGCCTTGTCAATTATGGTTTCGGGATCAAATAAGGTGATATCGGCATAATTACCTTCTTTCAGAAAGCCCCGGTCATCAATTCCCAGCCTCTGAGCTGATAGGCCAGTCATTTTATGAATGGCTGTTTCCAATGGCATTAATTGCTTATCCCTTACATAATGTCCCAGTATTCTCGGGAACGTACCGTATGCACGGGGATGGGGATGGCCTTCTCCGGGCTGTGATAACCTGCCGTCTGAGCCGGTCATTGTCATGGGGTGCTTCATAATGTTTTCAACGTCAGCCTCATCCATAGCGTGATAAATGGTACCGGTACCCCCATTCAATTGTGCCTTTATCACCAGCTCAGCTCCATTTTCGACAGTAGGTTCAAGCCCCTCCATTTCAGCCCAGTCTTTCATGGTCTTTCCTTCCAACTCCTTTTTCCATGAGACCCTGGAAAACTGAATTCTGTTCAGGTCATTTCCCCCGCGATCATTTAGGATATTGAAAATAATTCCCGATTTAATACTGTCTTTTAAAACTGGATCTTCCACTCTTTCTGAAAACTTGTTTCCCTCCATGGCCCAGCTGGGAATTAATACGCTTATACCCGTATGACTCGCTGCATAGGGATACTGATCCATCATAATATCTAGTCCTGCCAGGCGTGCGGAGTCAACCATTGATAGTGTTTTTGAGCTCGCACCCCACATTTTTACTCCAATAGCCTTATGGTGGGTTAGAACAACTGGTATTTGAGCCTCCCTGGAAATAATAATGGCTTCTTCTACGGCTTCCAGAAGCCCGAGTCCTTCTTCTCTTAGATGTGAAGTATAAATACCGCCTGCCCCGGATGCGACCTTTGAAAGCTCGATAACCTCATCCAGTTCAGAAAAGGTCCCAGGTAAATATTTCAACCCGGTAGATATACCGAATGCACCTGCTTCCATTGCCTGGCCAATAAAGGATTTCATGGTATCCATCTCCTGACCGGTAGGTTTTCGGTCTTCCATACCCATTACCCTTCGCCTTACTGTATTGTGCCCGACCAGGTAAGCCACATTAATTCCAAGATCAAACGTCTCCAGCGAATCAAGGTACTCCCCAAACGGCCACGGCCCACCCCCGTCAGGCCCTCCAAGGGCTGTGGTGCACCCTTGTCTCACATGACTTTCAGCGAGCGGCATCCTCATGATGGGGCCGAGGTGGGTGTGCATGTCAATAAACCCTGGTGAAACTGCAAGGCCTTTGGCATCAATTACCCTGGTAGCCTGGGCATCGTCGAGGTCTCCGATAGTGGCTATTCTTTCACCTCTGATTCCAATATCAGCTGTAAAAGGCTCCGATCCAGTGCCGTCATAGACTGTTCCGTTGAGAATTACGACATCATAGGGTGCAGTTTTGTTAGTGGTACAGCCCAGTATGGATACGGTGAGCAATAAAATGAGTAGCTTTTTCATTATGATTCTTTTCTGAAACTCTTATACAAACTAAAAATCAGCAGCAGGCCAAGAAGTACATTCGAAGCCATCACAAGTTTGTTTCCCGTCATATAGGAACTAGGTTCAAACCTGAATTCCACCACATGATCGCCTGATGGAATTTCCAAAGCACGAAGGACATAATTCACACGCAGAATATCGACTTCATTTCCATCAATAGTGGCTTTCCAGCCGACCGGATAATAAATTTCTGAGAATACTGCCAATGCCCTGTCCCGGGCCTGAACATTATATTTGAGATAATTCGGTGTTTTCTCTACCTGGTTAATGATCCCTCCTCCAAAATTACCACCTTCTATTGTGAAGTTGCTTTGGTCAATCACAGCCGTTGACTTTGTATCGATTTCACCGGTTTGAATGAGTTCTTCATCGGCCGAATTGACACTAACCATGTTGTCCACCATCCAGGCCGGGCCATTAGCCGCGGGATTCAATAGCACCTGGTCAGCACCAGTGCCGTATTTCAAGTATTTTACGTTTAGCATATTAATAACCCCTATCGAGTCATAATTAGTCCGGCCTGCCTGAAGAGCCGTGACGAGATCCCGGATTTCGGGCTGGATTTGCCAATCATATAATTCCTGGTACCTTCTTAGTTTTGCACCGTGATAGCCTCCAATAGACTGGTGAAAATAGGATGTCCCCGCTTCGGTAAAGGCATTTCCCGCAATATTGAAAACACGGTAATCTGATTTATCCTGCAAGATCGACCTGTCTGCATCCGACATTGCACTGATATTGCTCCTGCTACTTCTTACAAAGTTATCCTCATTCAAATAGCGTCTTGACACCGTATAAAGGTCTATTACTACGAGGAAAGTCAACAAAAAAATCACCAGTGATTTTTTCAGGTTACCGAGAGCGCCCAGGTAAACTACCATTACGGCCGCAAGTACAAAACCAAGTGACCTCAATGCATCTGATTGCATAAGTGATTGCCTGTCGTCGCGCAGGGCACTAAGAAACCATTGTGGCAGCTGTGATTCTCCTTCTTTGGTGAAACTCGCAAGTCCACTGAAAAAAAGAACTAAAAGGCATAATCCGCCAATACTAATAAGTGCTATAAGGAATTTTTTTCTTGTCGATTTTGCAATGCCATTTTCCAGTACGGACTGTAATCCGACAGCGGCGAGGAGAGGTATAGCAAACAAGGGAAAATAAAGTGCAAAGGTTACCGAACGGAATTTATCGTACCCCGGGAAATAATCGAACATGAAATAGTTGAAGGTCGTGAATGAATCACCCCAACTCAGGACAATTCCAAAAACCGCGATGATTCCAAGCCACCACCGATATTTTGATTCTGCCAGCAGCATTCCAAGGACAAAAAGAAAAATCATGATGGCACCCGCGTAGTACGGAGCTGATAAACGTTGGTTCCCCCAGTAACTTGAAGTATAATTTACAAGTTGTTGTGCCATTTGTGGGTCCCCACTTTGAGTGAGTGCCCGATAGGTGGCACTTTCCCTGTCATTGACGAGTACATTAGAACTGGCACCCCCAAAAAAATCGGGAATCAGCAATGTCATGGGCTCCCATATACCATTGGAATATTCAAAAGCATATGATTTGGATAAGCCTTCCTTGTTCACCTCTTCAGGTACAAGTTCATTGAGGTCGCTTGGGCCACGCATGGAGTATTTACTGTATTCAAGAGTAGTCCAGAATTTTCCTGAATAAGTACCTAGTGCAAGTAGGCCTGCTGCTGCCAGGATAAGTAAATTCATGGCAAATTCGCGGAGCTTTTGCTCCCTGTAGGCCTCGACCAGTAAGATTATCCCGTATACCATAAGAACAATAAGGAGGTAATAAGTGATCTGGAGGTGGTTTTCACGGAGATGAAGTGCCGTACCCAGTGACATCAACATGGCTCCCAACCATTTCCGTGGGGATTTAGTGACTAGTTGGAATCCTCCTACCACAAGAGGTGTAAATGCAATAGCTCCGATTCGCGCATTGTGCCCGGCACTTATCCCGATCATCATGTACGAGGATAGACCAAAAGCCAAAGCGGAAGGAATCGCCAGGTATGGTTTGACCTTGAAGCAAAGCAGCATAATGTAGAATGAAGCGAATGCCAGGAATATATGGCGGACCGGGTGAGGTAGGCCCAGTGATCCTACGATTTTAATGTATCTGACAACATGGTCAGACCACTCTACATTGATCAGGAAAGCAGGCATCCCGCTGAACATGCTGTTCGCCCATAATCCCTCTTCACCAGTTCGGTCTCTGTAATCCCTTAGTTCCTTGGAAGAGCCTTCCCACTGTTGAATATCATGCTGGTTAATATCCTTGTTTGAGAATATCACAGGCTGGAAATAGGCAACCGTAACCAGGTAAAATACTACAACTGCAACCAGATGGGGAAGAACATCTTTATTGAATTCAAGCTTGCGCATACCGTTCCAAAATCAAAAGTGCAATGTAACAAAATTGTCATACGGGAATATTAAAATGCTCAATATCCCAGTATTTTCAGCATATCCTTGCTTCCCTGTTCTTCAGAGAATAATCTCGTTTTTATTTCTCCACGATCATCGCGATCGATCAACACATGTTTAGGAGAAGGAATAAGGCAATGCTGGATTCCGCCGTAGCCTCCCAGCGATTCCTGGTAAGCCCCAGTATGGAAAAAACCTATATAAAGTGGTTCTCCATTGCGGTTCATCGGAAGAAATACCTCCGAGGAATGAGCCTCGGAATTATAATAATCCTGGCTGTCGCAGGTCAAACCGCCGAGGTTTACCTTATGATACATCTCATCCCATTTATTTACAGAGAGTAGGATGTACTTCTGGCTCATCGCCCAACTGTCGGGCATATGTGTAATAAATGATCCATCGATCATGTACCACAATTCCTTGTCGTTCTGTAATTTTTCATCCAATACAGAATACAGAATGCCGCCACTTTCTCCTACCGTATAAGATCCGAATTCTGTCTTGATTCTTGGAGCAGGCACGTTATTCTTGTCACAAATCCATTTGATATTCTGAATGATCTGGTCGACCATGTATTCATAGTCGTATTCAAAGGTCAGTGAGGTCTTTATGGGAAATCCTCCCCCGATATCGATCGTATCCAGTTCCGGAGCGATCTTTTTCAATTCACAGTATTTAAAAACAAATCTGCTCAGTTCACTCCAGTAATATGCTGTATCCCTTATGCCAGTATTAATAAAGAAGTGCAACATTTTCAGCCTGGCTTTTTTACTCGGCTTGATCTGTTCCTGGTAAAGCTGAATAATGTCACTGTAGCGAATCCCAAGCCTCGAAGTATAAAATTCAAAATTGGGTTCTTCATCCGCAGCCACCCTGATGCCAACCTGGTAATTACCCTCTACGCCCTCTTCATAAATTTTCATCTCGGTCATATTATCCAAGACCGGAATACAGTTTTCATATCCCTGGTTGATCAAATTGCAGATGTATTCAGTATACAGTGGACGCTTAAAACCATTGCAGATTATCATGATCTGCTTATTGATCTTGTCTTGCAATTGTAGGTGCCTGACGATTTCCAGATCGTAGGCTGAACTGGTCTCGATATGAGCCCCATGTGCCAGGACCTCCTCCATGACAAAAGAAAAATGTGACGACTTGGTGCAATAGCAATAAACGTAATCGGAGGGGTAGTTGTGCTTTTTCATTGCATTGGTGAAAAGCCTCCTGGCATTATCGATGTTCTGTCCAATTTTGGGCAGGTAAGTAAACTTCAGAGGTGTTCCATATTCCCTTATAATGTCCATCAAGGGGACATCGTGGAATTTTAAATGGTCGTTCTCAACTTTAAATTCCTCCTGGGGAAATTCAAAGGTTTGATCAATTAGATCGAAATAACTCTTCAATGATTTTTAATCCGGCGTGACATCAACAAAACAGGGCACAATATTGTCCAAATTTTACAATCTTTGCAACGCAATTTTTATGAGCAGATGTCTGATATTAGAATAGTCGAAGTACCATTTGAATTAGGTGCTGGCACAGTAGGTGCCAGCCTGGGGATTGAGGCGCTTAAAGCAGCAGCAATCAACAGGAAATCCAATATTTTCCTGAGACATAGAGCGGTCCACCAGGATGTCGGATTTAATTTCCTGGAACAGGATGTAGAACATGCCTGGGCCAAGTATATCAGCCGAATCAGGGACGTAATTACCAAAACGGCCAATACAGTGTCTCAAGTATTGGAGGATGGGAATTTTCCGGTGGTATTAGCGGGCGACCATTCGACTGCCGCAGGATCAATTGCCGGAGTCTTACAGGCTTATCCCAACGACAGGATTGGGGTAATCTGGATCGACGCGCATGGAGATCTCCATACCCCTTATACATCACCTTCGGGAAACCTTCATGGGATGACCCTGGCCATTGCTTCGGGTTTGGATAATACAGCAGTTAAACGGCGTGATATCAAGCCGGAGACATCAGGCCAGTGGCAGAAATTGAAAGGTACCATGCCCGACAACCGTTTGAGTCTCGATGATGTAATGTTCATTGGCGTAAGGGAAGTGGAACCTGAAGAGGAACATATTATGAATAAGCACAATATCCCACGGCTCAGCGTTAAGGAATTCAGGGAAAATCCTTATTGGGTGAAGGAGCAGGTGGAGGACCACTTTAAAGATTGCGACCGAATCTATATTTCTTTTGATGTGGATAGTATGGACCCGAGTGTGAGCAGTGGAACAGGTACACCGGTTCCCGGTGGACTTTCAGTGGAGGATGCAATAGCGCTTAATGTAATGTTGCTCAAAATATCGAAGGTCTGTTGCTGGGAAATGGTAGAGATCAATCCACTGTTGGATGAAAAAAATAAAATGGCTGAAGCGGGAGTGAGTATTTTAGAAAGGGTATTACTGACGCTTTCAGACAGGTAGTTATGGGTGGTTCGATTAGCCAGTTTATAGAAAAGAATTACAGGCATTTTAATGCTGCCTCACTCAAGGATGCTGCAATAGGATACAAGAATCATGTTGAAAGAGGCCAAAAAATGCTTTTAGCAATGGCAGGTGCTATGAGCACCGGTGAGTTGGGGATAAGTCTTGCAGAAATGATACGGCATGATAAAGTTCATTTTATAAGTTGTACCGGGGCTAATCTCGAGGAAGATGTAATGAACCTCGTGGCACATAGCCATTACAAACGCATTCCCGAATACAGGCAATTATCAGCAGAGGATGAATGGGGCCTTCTTGAAAGGGGCCTGAATAGGGTTACAGATACCTGTATTCCCGAGGAGGAAGCCTTTCGGAGGATAGAATCAAATATTCTCGATATTTGGAAAGAGGCAGAGGCGAACGGTGACCGTTTTTTTCCCCATGAATACCTGTACAATTTGATTAATAGTGGGGTCCTCGAGCAGTACTATGAAATTGATCCCGCGGATTCATGGATGGTCGCTGCGGCACAAAAGAACATACCGATGGTTGTACCCGGGTGGGAAGATTCTACCATGGGAAACATATTCGCCGCACATTGCATTCTCGGTGATGTTAAACCCTCTACGGTAAAATCAGGTATTGAATACATGATCTACCTTTCTGACTGGTATAAGAATGAGGCAGGGGATGATGGAATCGGCTTTTTCCAGATCGGGGGAGGAATAGCCGGCGATTTTCCCATATGCGTGGTCCCAATGATGGCCCAGGACCTCCAATTAGAGGAAACCCCATTCTGGAGTTATTTCTGCCAGATCTCCGATAGTACTACAAGTTATGGTTCATATAGTGGGGCCGTTCCCAACGAGAAGATCACTTGGGGCAAGTTGGGAATCGATACACCCAAATATATAATTGAATCTGATGCGACCATTGTCGCACCCCTCATATTTGCATATGTGCTTGACTGGTAAAACACTCTTAAATGAATATTGAATTTTCCATAATAGAAACGATAAGGGACGGATTTGAGAGTGAATTCGGCGTGACAATTCCTGAGGGAGAGATACAGTTACAACCGACCCGAAAGGAATTTGAGGGCACTTACACTTTCGTATGTTTTCCTTACCTGCGATTTACCAGGAAATCACCGGAGGAAAGTGGTAAAATACTGGGCACTTTCCTGGTAGAGAACAACAGCTTGGTCAGCAATTTCAATACGGTTAAGGGATTCCTCAATCTCAGCATTTCCGATGAAGTATGGTCGAAGCGATTGGTTGAATTGACACAAACTCATTTGGACTGGCCGGAAGACGGTTCTGAAATGATGGTGGAGTTCTCTTCTCCCAATACCAACAAACCACTCCATTTAGGCCACCTGAGGAACATATTTCTAGGATGGTCCTTGTCAGAATTGTTAAATGCAGCGGGTAAAAAGGTTCACCGTGTGCAGATAATTAATGACCGCGGAATACACATATGTAAATCCATGGTGGCCTGGGATCATTTTGGTAACGGTGAAACGCCGGAGTCAACAGGGATGAAGGGCGACAAATTCATTGGAGATTATTATGTGAAATTTGACAAGGAGTATAAGAAACAGGTCGCCAAATTGATAGAATCCGGCAGTTCTGAAGAAGATGCTGCGAAAAGTGCCCCGATCATGAAAGAGGCACAGGAAACCCTCTTAAAGTGGGAAAGCAAAGACCCGGAGGTCTACGAAAAGTGGAAGACAATGAATGGATGGGTTTACAAAGGGTTCGATGTAACCTATAGAGCCATGGGAGTTGAATTTGATAAACTCTATTTTGAGTCTGAGACCTATAAACTTGGGAAGGAAGTCGTATTGAAAGGACTCAAAGAGGGGATATTTTATCAGAAAGATGACGGATCGGTGTGGGTGGATCTAACAGAGGATGGCCTGGATGAAAAACTTCTACTCAGAAGCGATGGTACCAGCGTTTATATGACCCAGGATATTGGTACCGCTATCTTGCGTTACAGTGACTATCCTAATATCTCAGGACAGGTATACACGGTGGGAAATGAACAGGAGTATCATTTTAAGGTTCTGTTTCTAATCCTTGATAAGCTCGGTTACGAATGGGCTAAAGAATGTCACCACCTTTCTTATGGGATGGTAGATCTGCCCTCGGGCAAAATGAAGTCTCGTGAAGGCACTGTAGTGGATGCTGATGACTTAATGCAGGAAGTAATTGACGCGGCTGCAAAACAAACGGCTGAACTGGGTAAAGTGGATGAACTTGATTCAGACGAGGCGGAGAATCTATACAGGCAATTAGGCCTGGGAGCACTCAAGTACTACCTCTTGAGGGTGGATCCAAGGAAAAGAATTCTATTTAATCCAGCAGAGTCCGTTGATCTCCAGGGAAATACAGGTCCTTTCATTCAGTATACACATGCCAGGATCAACTCGCTCCTCAGAAAAGCGGATCAGCTTGGGATCGACTATGCAGTTGATAATGACGTGAATGAGCTCACTGAAATTGAACGTGACCTAGTCTATCAACTTGGTGAATTCAAAAATAAGGTGAAAGAGGCAGGGGAGGAGTATTCTCCTTCGTTGATGGCGCAATTTGTCTATGACCTGGCCAAAGACTACAATAAACTCTGGCAAAACGTTATCATTCTGAAAGAGGAAGATATCAATAAGAGGAATTTCCGATTGTTGCTATCATTCCAGACCGCCAAAACAATAGCACGGGGACTCAGTTTATTGGGTATTGAGTCACCACAAAGGATGTAAAATGATCAAAGCCTGGTTAACAGCCTTCCGACTTCGAACGTTGCCTTTGGCAGTATCCAGTGTAGGAATGGGTGGATTCCTCGCCTATTCTACTGGTGTTTTCAACTGGAATACTATGCTACTAACAGTAGCTACTACCATATTCCTGCAAATATTATCGAATTTGGCCAATGACTACGGGGATAGTATTCACGGTGCGGATAATGTGAACCGGGAAGGTCCTTCAAGGACGGTGCAAAGCGGAGTGATTACCAAATCCCAAATGCGCAATGCCATAATTACCTTTGGGTTGCTGAGTCTTTTGAGTGGATTGGCCCTTTTGTATGTTTCACTGGGGTGGAATCTTGAGAGTTTCCTGTTTTTCTTTGGGTTGGGAATACTCTGTATAGTAGCTGCAATAACTTATACCGTGGGTAGGAAACCCTACGGTTATGCAGGACTGGGTGATATTTCGGTACTACTTTTCTTTGGATTTACAGGTGTCCTCGGGAGCTATTATCTTTTCTCCAACCGAATAGAATTCATAATGATATTACCTGCATTGACCTGTGGATTGTTCAGTGTTGCCGTATTGAATATCAATAATACCCGTGACATTGAATCAGACAGGTCTGCCGGGAAGTATAGCATACCCGTCCGGATAGGGCCACGGAAAGCGAAGGTCTATCATTGGGTACTTCTGTTATCCGGGATGCTGAGCATCTCTGTTTATGCCGGTTTGGTATTCAGTGAATGGCACCAATGGATGTTCATCGTTTCATTTCCATTATTTTTCATGAACGGAATTAGGCTTTGGAAGGCCGAATCTTCAAGGGATATGGATCCATTATTAAAACAATTGGCTATTTCCACCCTGGTATTTGTAATTTTGTTCGGTGTGGGAGCCGGACTCCAGGTCTAAACATTAAACTATATCAATGAAATATCTTAATCATATTGTAGAAGCAATTGGCAATACTCCACTTGTAAAACTGAACCATGTCACAGATGGGATCAAAGGCACCATACTTGTAAAGGTGGAATACATGAATCCCGGGCATTCAATGAAAGACCGGATAGGATGGAAAATGGTTGTGGATGCCGAGAAAGAAGGTAAGATCAAACCAGGTGGAACTATCATTGAAGGTACTTCGGGTAATACCGGGATGGGCCTCGCGCTTGCAGCCAAGGCAAAGGGATATCATTGTGTATTCACGGTTTCCGATAAACAATCCCAGGAAAAAATCGACGCTTTGAAGGCTCTCGGGGCTGAAGTGATAGTCTGTCCTACAAATGTGGCGCCCGAAGACCCACGTTCATACTACTCAGTTGCTAAAAAACTTAACGAGGAAACCGAGAACAGCTTCTATCCCAATCAGTATGATAATGCTGCAAATGCCGGAGCTCATTATGAAACTACCGGACCTGAGATTTGGCGCGATACAGAAGGTAAAATAACACACTATGCCGCGGGTGTTGGAACCGGTGGGTCCATGTGCGGGACATCAAAGTACTTAAAGGAGCAAAATCCCGATATAGTAACGGTAGGAATAGATTCCTACGGGTCTGTATTTAAAAAATACAAGGAAACCGGTGAGTTTGATGTGAAGGAGATCTATCCCTATCTAACAGAAGGGATAGGAGAGGATATCCTCCCGGCAAACGTGGATTTCAGCCTGATCGATCATTTTGTAAAGGTTACCGATAAGGATGGGGCTATAATGACACGCAGACTGGCTCGTGAAGAAGGCCTTTTTATTGGTTGGTCATGTGGTTCAGCAGTTCACGGGGCATTGGAATATGCCAGGGAAAACATGGAAGAAAGCGATGTGATGGTCATCATCCTCCCTGATCACGGTACGCGCTACCTCGCAAAGATTTATAATGATAACTGGATGAGGGACCACGGATTTATTGAGGAACGTGACTTTGCGACTGCAAGGGATATTATTAAACGACGAAATGGAAAAAGTGAACTTATTTCCGTGAAAGGCGAAGACAAAATAGGTGAGGTGGTTCGATTACTTTCTGAGAAAGGCATTGACCAGGTACCCGTTTTACATGCTGATGAATTTTCAGGCAGTATCAGCGTTTCGAAGATCCTCAATAAGATCATGGATGAGCCCGGGCTTGGAGAAAAGGCAGTGGCGACCATAATGGATCCACCTATGCCCTTCGTTGGGATGGATAATACCCTGGATGTGCTTTCAAGCATCCTAAACAAAGATACCCGTGCAGTTCTCGTACGCGATGAAAAGCAGTCAATCCATATTATCACCCAACATGACGTATTGTCGGCGCTTGCTAGCTAAGGTTTTTGGCACAGCGTTTGTTACTATATTAATTGGTTGATAATTCATGGTAGTATTATTTGGGTTTAGGGGCCGGCACTCGCCGGCCCTTTCTTATTTCATTGTCCGTTACGAACAATATTAAAAAATCGGGTTTAAGATCTTCGTCAAAATAATTATGTAATTAATTATGTAATTAATTATGCAATTATCTATGAATTAATTATGTAATTATTAAATCACAAGATGGCAGGGATTATATAATTCTTTAGTAGACGAAATTGAATTACCCGGGATCTGAAGGTACCCCCCGTAAGAACAATGATAGTTTCCTTTTCAGGTAATACAATAATTTTTTGTCCACCCCATCCTCCGGCACTGAACCAGTTGATGTTCTGTCCCTTCAGCCTGAATTCCTTAGTCCACCATGAATATCCATACCCCATATTATTCAAATCCTCCCCCGGAATGTTGATGCCACTATTGTTGCCAAAAGTTGAGGCGCTATACCCCGACCAACCTGGTGGTAGGATTTGTTGCCCATTCCATTTCCCGTCGTTTAAGTAAAGTATACCGATTTTAAGCATCGTCCTTGGTGAGGCTCTTAAACCCCCTGCAGTTTCGTAAACGCCATTGGGAAAACGCAGGGCCCAATCAAATTGATCCGAACCGATTGGCCCAAACAAGTATTTTTCTGAAAATTCACTGATATCAAGGCCAGAAGCATTTCGAATGATCTCACCAAGAACAATCATATTTCCACCTGAATATCTAAAAAAGGAACCTGGTTTGTGAATCACAGGCCGTTGAAGTATGCCTCGAACCGGATCGTCCGGATGATTATACCAAATTCCCAGAATATCATTCTCCGGACTTCTCAGGGGACTACTCCATTCATCCCATTCTAATCCGGGGCTCATGGTAAGTAAATGTTCGATAGTGATGTCCTCTCTTCCTTGATTATTAAGATCCTGATATTCCGGCAGATATTCGAAAATAGACTGATTTACATTCTTTATAATGCCCTTATTGATTGCCGCCCCTAAGCATGCGGAAGTAATACTCTTTGTGACTGAATGGAGATGATGCAATGAGTCTCTATTCCAGTCAATTATTTTTCCATGATGTTTTTCCGCATCCCATTTGTAATCATGGCCCGGGAAATATTCTTCCAGTATCAGATTTCCGTTCTTATAGATAAGCAGTGAATGAACCTCTTTATAAATTCCACTCCTGATCCTTTTAATAGCCTTTATTAGCTGTATAGTGTCAACATCATGTAGCTCCCATGAGCTAGTCCTTATTTCGCCATCCCCAAGTTCCGGGATTACATATTGGTAGTTTTGATTTGAGATATTGGAGCACCCTAAAATCAGAATTATGGGTGTAAGCAATGCAATTAATAAAGTTGATTTGAATTTAATTGCTGACATTCCAGGTGGATAAGTGCCTATTATAATTTACGAAATTTATAACTGGAATGCTTGAAAACCACGGATCGAGTCATTTGAAATACATGTGTTCCAGTTTTGCTTAAACTCTCGCAATTGGCTCCTTTTCCTGCTATATTTGCGCCAAAATTGAAAGAAATGAAAAGAAGGTGGATACTGGTATTTGTAATTTTGTCTGTACCGCTGGCAGTGATTTTTGTACTTCACATTTTTGGTGAAAACAGGTTTGACGTACCTGTATACTATACTTCGCTCAAAAAGAGGCCCAGTTTATGTGGACCAACCCCCGTTCCTTACCAGATATATTCTGATTTTGTCAAGGAAGGGATGCTGAATATTGTCTTCACCTACAAGGACAAACCTACTGACGACCAGAAACTTCAAATGCTGAGAATTAAAGATCGTTTTAACAATAGCCCTGTTAATACTGTTTTTATTACAGTAAATGGTGAACCGGTAGTTGGCTATGATCATCTTCAAGTGATACTTACCGATTATGTAGATATAACCAACTGCCAGTTGATCAATGAAGAACTCAAAGATGCCGTTTTAATTGATGGGCAGAGGAGAATACGAGGTTACTATTATGGGGCCGACCGTGAGGAAATTGACCGGTTGGCAGTAGAGACAGAGATATTGTTGGACAATGAGGAGTATAAGTCAGCGCAGGAAAAACAACTATAAGAGGATTGCTATTATTGCATCAATCGCCATTCCACTGGTGGTTGCCATTCTATTCCGGGTGAAAATCGATGGATTTGATTTATCATTTTTACCGGGAATATATGCGTCGATCAATGGTGTAACAGCATTAGCCCTTGTATTTGCGCTAATTGCCATAAAAAAGGGCAAGGTTAAACTGCACAGGTTGCTGATGGGTTTATGTTTACTGCTTTCATTAGCCTTCCTGGTCATGTATGTTGCCTACCACGTAACTTCTGATTCTACTCCGTATGGAGGTGAAGGGTTTCTCCGGTATATATATTATTTCATATTGATCTCCCATATATTCCTATCTATCGGAGTCGTACCCCTTGTACTTTTCACACTTCTGAGGGCTTTGACCGGAGAGTTTAAGCGTCATCGGAGGCTTGCAAAGATTACTTTTCCCATTTGGCTATATGTCGCAGTTACCGGAGTTGTGGTTTATATGATGATCTCTCCATATTATGTCTAGAATGAGTAAATTTGTATCCATGAGGAAATTATTCCTGACATTGATCTTTGGCGCGATCTCACTTGTAGTAAATGCTCAGTGCGCCATGTGCAGGGCAACGCTCGAAAATAACCTGTCTGATGGTGAATTGGAAGTTGGATCGTCAATCAACACCGGAATATTGTATCTGTTTGTCACTCCATACCTGGCGGTGGGCCTGATAGCATTACTCTGGTACAGGAACAGTAAATTGAATGCCGCCAAGTAAATTTAATGCCATTTTGGGCGGTAGGTGTCCCAGGTGCAGGAAGGGAAAAATGTTTTCAAATGGCATTTATTCATCTAAAACCCTTGAGATGAATGAAACCTGCCATCACTGTGGATTCAGATATGAGATCCAACCGGGATTCTTTTGGGGTGCATCGTATATCAATTATGCATTTGTCGTAGCCATTTTCGCGGTGGAAACCACGGCACTTTACCTTTTGGGTGCGATGGATACTATCTGGTTATACATTCTCAGCCCGGCAACCTGTATAATTCTGCTACCCGTAATCTTTCGGGCAGGTAGGATTTTGTTCCTTCATATCTTCGGGGGAATACCCTTTGAGGAAGAAAAATTCGAGTCTGAAAAGATCGAGGCATAACATTTGCCTTTCCCATATCCCCGCTAACTGTTAAATTTAACAAATTGACGGAGTGAAAGAAGGGAGCAAATATGTGTTGCCGGTGTTAGCCGGTGTTTTAATTGTGCTGGCGATCGTACTTCACGCGTCATTCAATTCAGGGGAAGAGTCGATTCAAAAGCTCGCATCCAGTGTGTCCAGGAACCTGGAATCGGAATTAGTCAAGTCTGATGTGGAGGCTGATTCCATTCTCTCAAGAATCGGAAGGGGAGAGGCTACTTTTAGTGAGAATTCAGATATAGAGGGTTTCTTCTTCATTTACCACAATGGTGAACCAGAATTTTGGTCTACAAACCAATTGATGCCAGACTATTACCAACTGTCCGGCATCGAGAGTATATCATATATTCAATTGGACGAAGGTCACTACCTTGTAAAGAGGTACCCGAGTTTTGGAGAATATCAATTATTTGGTCTGATCGAGCTTTACCAGGAAGCAAGGATCAATAACGATTACCTCAATTCACACTTTAATGAGATGATCTTTCCAATACAGGAGGGATTCTCAATCAGCAGTAAAGGAGGGCAGAAATCCGTCGATCTCGAAGATGTAACCCTGTTTTACCTTGTTGACCAGGGATTGCAATATCCACAATACCAATTGAAGTCTATAATAGTACTGCTGCTTACCACAGCGAGCTTTGTTTTGTTGGGGGCCTGGGTATGGTCCAGCCTGGCGTTAAGGGTGAAATCCGGTGAATTTGAGAGTAGTTTTCTGGGCTGGATATCATTCCTGTTCTTCCTCAGGTATATTATGCTGGTTCTGGATATCCCGGATGCCATAATGGAAACCGGACTATTTGGTTCAATGCTCTTTGCAGCTTCCCGGATCAATCCTTCGCTGGGTGATATGCTCGTTAACGGGACAGTACTTATGCTCATTGCCCTTTTCCTTTTCAATTACTACACAAGATCACGCGTATTGAAGAAGGTTATTTCAGGTAATACACTGTGGAAGGTAGTCTTATCCATAGTAGCAGTGGTATTTACACTATTCGCTACCTGGTATCCACACGTGGTTATACAGACGATCTATTATAATTCACAGGTAACACTGGACATCACGAACAGTATCCAGTTCGGTTTTCCCAGGATAATCAGCCTACTAATCTTTATGATAAGTGCTTTTTCCCTGTTCCTGGTCTGGTATGTTGTGAACCGGGTCATTTTCCATCTCTTTTCAGGAAGGTATCTCACCCTGTCACTTATATACATTGCAGGTATCCTCATTTTTACCCTCTATCAGCTTAAAACGTCCCAACATTTCTGGGTCGTGATTATCTGTGCTTTCGTTTTTACCAATATTATATACTTCTCGAAGATCTACCGGACTTTCATGCAATGGAGGTATCGGAGTTTTATATACATTTTTTCAATACTGGCCCTTACCAGTTTTCTTGGGAGCTTTGGGGTTTACGAGTTTGAAAGGGAACGGGTGACAACGAATAAGATTCGTTTCGCGGATTATTTTCTAATCAAGAACGATAATATTACAGAATACTACCTGGATGACCTGAACAGAAGGATTCAATCTGATCTCTTTATTTCATCCAGGATGTCCAGTCCATTCCTTTCCAAGGATATTATCGAGGGAAAGATCAGAAAGGTTTACCTCGGCACCGTGTTTGATAAATATGATGTGAATATCTCAGTATATGGATCTGATGGTCAAATTTTGCATGGTGATCCCAGTGATGAAGAGTTGGCCTTAATCAGGAGCGAAGGTCCGCCTTTTGATCCTGTATCAGAATATGACAATATCTACTACATCACACGTTCAAGGGGGGATTTAGTAAAACGTTACCTCAACAAAGTACAAATAGCGAGACGTGATAACGTGGTGGGGTATATTACGATGGACCTTCAACTAAAAAAGATTATCCCCAATGATGTATACTTCGAACTGTTGATGGACAGTCGTTTTATTCAACCATTCATGGGCCAGGATTACAGCTACGCGGTATACAATAATGGTCGTCTTACTTATAATTCTGGTGATTTCAATTACCTGACCGAATTTGACTTCGCAATATTTGATCAACAACCGAAGATATTTGATAAAAGCCTGGAGTATGCCGGCCACAGGCACGTAGCCCTTATGGATGAGGAGAATAGGGTCATTGTAGTAACTTCGGATAAATACGGGATAGAACGATTTATTTCAAACTTTTCATTCTTATTCCTGATCCAGATATTTGTTTTGCTTCTATTTGGAATTGCCTATTCTATCTATCTCTACTATAAACATGTAAAGCTCAATTATACCTCGAGAATTCAGCTCTATTTCAACCTCGGTTTCTTCGTTCCACTCCTCACTATCAGTCTCGTAACCATGAGTTTGATGAGCAATACCTTCCGTGAAGAGGTCACATATGAAAGTGCGAAAAAGGCCAGCAACATAGCCAATAACATTACCCCGGCACTTGACGAGTTTATCAACGGGGCGCAGTCAGATGAAGACCTTAACGACGAACTGTTGCTCGCATCGAGGTATGCCGGGGCCGATGTCAATTTATTTGACACCAGGGGCCAATTGGTGGTTTCATCCAAACCCCTGATTTTCGAGAATGATCTCATTTCACGGTTCCTGAATCCGCAGGCTTACGCTGCCCTGCTGGAGAGTGACGAAAGTGAGTGGATAACTGCAGAAACTGTTGGATTACTCAATTACAATGTGAACTACCTGGCCATAAAATCATTTACAACCGGAGATTTGATAGGGGTTCTCGGCGTCCCGTTTTTTGAATCGGAAGACCATCTTGATGACGAACAGGTGGAAGTAGTCACCACGATCATCAATATATTTACCGTCGTATTTATTATTTTTCTTGTGATATCTTATTTCGTCACCAAGGGCTTGACGTTCCCATTGCGCTTAATAACACATAAGCTGAGAAAAACCACCCTGACACAATTCAATGAACCACTTTCATGGGAGGCAGATGATGAAATTGGGCTGATGGTAAGCGAATACAACAAAATGCTGGAAAACCTTGAAGAGAGTAAAAGGGAACTGGCGAAATCACAGAAAGAAAGTGCCTGGAGGGAAATGGCCCAGCAAGTGGCTCACGAGATCAAGAACCCACTGACCCCGATGAAACTTACCCTTCAGCACTTGCAGAGAAAAATCGAAGAAAATGGGGAGGATGTAGAAAAGCCTATAAATACCCTACTACATCACGTGGATACACTTAATGACATAGCCTCATCTTTCAGCTCTATTGCTACCATGCCAATCCCTGAAAATGAGCCATTCGAATTGGTAGAGCTCGTACGCAAGACGCTTCACCTGCATCACAACATGTCTGATGTCAGACTTGAGGTAGATTTTAAGACCGATTCGGTTACAGTTTCCGGTGATGAGCAATTAATGGGAAGAATCCTCTCAAACATAATACTCAATGCCGCACAATCGGTTTCAGATGACAGGGAGGTAGAGGTAAGGGTCACATTGCAAGTGTCAGGAAAGAAAGTATTGTTGGAGATTAGTGACAATGGTGATGGGATTGATGAAAAGATCAGGAATAAGGTGTTTGTACCAAATTTTACAACAAAGGATAGTGGATCGGGTATTGGTCTGGCGATTGCCAAACACGGTGTTGAACATGCCGGAGGCAAAATCTGGTTTGAATCCCGGAAGGGTAAAGGGACTTCCTTTTACATTGAATTACCGGTGCTGTGAGATGGTACACATTTATTTTATTGTTGGTTAGTACGCCCTTGCTGGCTCAACAAGAGCGATGTCAATGGTTTACGGAATTTGACAGGGAGTTCCGTGCCGATAGTCTCACAATTGTACCCGGGTCCTTTTCATTGTCGGTACCGGCCGGGGTTGATTATGATATAAACAGGAATACAATTCGAATAAGACCGGAAGGCAAAGTTGATTCTATTCGTGTTTGCTATACAGTTTTCCCCCTGTTGCTGAATCGAAAAGTTTCCCATCGTAGTCCGGGTGACTCAATTCAATTTGATAATTCCGCTGTTAGCGAGTCACCATCTCGATCCTCCAATAAGTTGGGGAATAAGTATATCAAGTCAGGGATTCTGAGCAGGGGAGTGAACCTGGGAAATCGCCAGGACATGTCAGTCGACTCGAGAATGGACCTTAGAATTGAGGGTAAAATAACGGATGACCTCAGGTTGAAGGCCCACATATTTGACCAGAATATTCCATATCAACCTGAGGGGAATACGAATTCACTCAAAAATTTTAATCGATTATATATCAATGTATACAATGAAAACCTATCGGTAGAAGCGGGTGATATTCAACTGGAAAATGACGGATATAGTTTCCACCGGTTCCGTCGCGGTTTAATGGGTACAGGTTTTCAGTGGAAGGATTCCATCCACCGTGTAAATATTCAGACCGGAATGAACAAGGGCAGATTTCATTCCTTTGTTTTCAATGGTGAGGAGGGACTTAATGGCCCCTACAAGATTTCCGGACCAGTGAGTGATCCATTTATAATCATTCTCGCTGCTTCAGAACAGGTGTACCTGGATGGTCGAAAAATGAACAGGGGAGAAGATTACGAAATTGATTACAACCTTGGAGAGATCAGCTTTTTACCAACAATTGTAATTACGCGTTTTAGCCGTGTACGGATTGATTTTGAATACATGAACCAATCATTTCAGCGATCTGCAAGGACAGTTGATTACCGCTACAGGGGATTGAATACGGAAGTCTATCTCGGGTATTTCAGGGAAAAGGATAATACACATTTTAATAATACACTCACTAATGAAGAACTGGAACTGATATCCGGATCCCAGGAGTGGTTTAAGGAAGCTCCTAGCTTTGTGGAAGTGCCTTTCAGCACAGAGAAGGTGAGTTATGTTATGACCGACTCCCTGGGATTTGAAAATATCCTTGTATTCAGTCGCGATGCTACGCAATTACATTACAGTGTAAAGTTCACGTATGTCGGACCCAATCAAGGCGATTACGTAAGGGATTATGGAAACTACAACGAACCACTCTTTAAATGGGTTGCACCAATAGACGGAAAACCAGGGGGAGATTACTCACCCTATAAACGAATAAATGCCCCTACATCGCTTGAACTACTGACCTTGGGAGCTACATCGAAGCTCACTACCCATGAGTCTGCCTTTTCTGAACTTACCTATTCTTCCTTTAATTCAAATACCCTCGGAAATATCAGCCCCTTGAGAGGCCTGGCAATCAAAGCGGGTTTGAAGACGGAGGGGAGGTTGTTAGGCCCACAAAAGAAATACCGTTTTTCAGCGGATCTAGGAACCGAGTGGATAGATGACAAGTTCAGGCAAGCCGACCCGTTTCGCCCTGTGGATTTTGACCGTGACTGGTCTGTAACTCAAATTGGTGAAAATGTTGAAGAGACCAGGGTCTTTGCAGGTTTCAACGTATCAGATCTGGCAAGCAATCATGTATCCTGGAGGGGAAACTTGCGAAATAGAGGCGATATTATCAATGGATGGAATAGCCTTTTCGATTTGAAGTACCGAGGTAAAGTGTGGTTGGAAAATCAATTTTACAGGATGGAAAACAAGAATTCCACGGGAGATGCGGATTGGAATAGAGTTAGGATTGATATATCCATTCCCACTTTGGTGGGAAGACCTGGATACAGTTACCGGTCCGAGAAAAATACTGTAATGGATCCCGTCGGTAAATCACTGGTTTCTTCATTACAGTATTTTGACGAGCATTCCTGGTATCTAAACAGCAATGAGGACAAGGATTCGAATTTCAGGGTTTCATATACACTCAGGGATGATAAAGTACCTTTACATGGTGATTGGGATGAAAAACTCAGATCTGAAACTCTATCATCGAAATACAGGAGAAAGTTCAGCAAAGGGTTTATTGACTTGGTGCTAAGTCATCGAACCTTGAAAGAGGGTAACAACCAGGTATCTGAAAGTCTAATGGGCGGAACGACCTCAAATTTCAGTCTGTTCGATGGTGCGATAAAAACAAACCTGAATCTCAGTACTCAAAATGGTTGGGAGCCAAGGAGGGAATATGTTTATCGGGAAGTGCCCTCCGGTCAGGGATTTTATACGTGGAGAGATCTTAATGATGATGGCATTCAGCAACTGGATGAATTCTTTGAAGCGATCAATCCCGATGAAATGAACTACACCCGATTCTTCGTGACCACACCGGAACGAATAATAGCAACAGAGAATCGCCTCAATATGGTATTCAATATTCGATGGCCGGCGAAGACGGCAAATGATATTTTGAAGAAGCTGAAGTCTACTATCAGATGGGACCTGAGAGGCAAATCTATGGGGGACAAGTTCAGGACCAGGTTTAGCAGTGTTATGAATCCACTCGATCATAATGAAGTTCTTTCGGGGTTAAGACGTCTGAAGTATCGCCTGTTTGCCAATGATTTGTTTGAGTTCTTGTCTTTTGACATGGGCTACAGCAATAATGGTCGAAAGAACTGGGTTCTCGATGGTCATGAATTGAGAATTGGCGAGAGGATTGAAGCAAATACGGTTTTCAAGCTAAGTTCTGTCTTATCATGGAAAATAGGTAGTCTCCGGGAAGTAAGAAAGAACAGTTCGGATGTACTGAATTCGCGCAATTATTCATTTATAAAATCCACATATTCAACGGGGTGGGAGCTTAGACCTACACTTCGTTGGTCTGTGAAATCTGCATACCGGTTCAAAGTGGGAAAAGGTGGAACCAGTGAAGAAAATATAGATGCAGAACTACACGAACTGAACCTGGAATCGCAATGGAGATTGGGTAAAAGTCGTGATCTGATACTGAAATCGGAATATGCACACATCGAATACAAAGGAAACCCGAATTCAGCCCTTGCCTATGACATGCTGGAGGCTTTCCATCCGGGAAATAATTTCCGGGTAACACTTAATGTCCGACAAGAGTTGAATTCAGGTCTCATGATCCATATGATATACATGGGGAGGACTTCATCAAGCCAATGGATCAACCGGGCCTCGGTAAGGCTTACTGCCAGGTTTTAACACTTGCTTTCCACACTCCGCCATCTTCATATACCTATGGACATAACTTTCACACTAATTACTTGTAATTCTATCTCAACGCCAGTATTATAAAAGCCACGTTTCTACACCATGGGAAAAACAATTATTATCTCAAACAGGCTACCCGTCAGGGTAGAGGGAAATCCGGAAGAAGGACTCAGTTATATTCCAAGTGAAGGCGGACTTGCCACAGGTTTGGGATCCGTGTATAAGGGTGGTGGAAATATGTGGATCGGCTGGCCGGGGATCTATATGACGGATCCGGACTTGAAGGATGAAACTAAACAGAAGCTGCTTTCAGAAAATATGCAACCAGTATTCCTCTCTAAAAAGGAAATTGAGGATTTCTACGAAGGTTTCTGTAATTCCACTTTGTGGCCGAACTTCCACTATTTCAACCAGTATGCGATTTACAAAAGGAATCTTTGGGAGAGCTATGTAGCCGTTAATGAGAAGTTTCGTGATGCAGTTCTTGATATTGCAGAAGATGGCGACAGGATTTGGGTCCATGATTACCAACTTTTCTTACTTCCACAGCTGATAAGGGATAAATTGCCCAACGCAAGCATAGGCTTTTTCCTTCATATTCCATTTCCATCACATGAAGTATTCCGTTTAATACCGTGGAGAAAGCAATTGCTTTTTGGTGTACTGGGTGCAGATCTCATAGGATTTCATACCTATGATGACATGCGACACTTTCTCAGCGCGGTAAACCGGCTTGTATCTCTTGGTAATCACCAGGGACAAATCAATATGGCCAACAGGATTGTGCAGGTGGATCCCTTTCCCATGGGCATTGATTATGATAAATATGCAAAAGCTGCTGCTGACCCTGAGACCATATCCAATGAAGTAGAGTATCGAACTTCACTGGGCCAGCAAAAATTGATACTCTCGATTGACCGCCTGGATTACTCCAAGGGAATACCACAACGACTAGTAATATTTGACCTGTTCTTAAAAAAATACCCACAATACCAGGGAAAAGTCTCACTGATCCTACTGGTAGTGCCTTCAAGGGACAAAGTTGCACAGTATATGGCCCTGAAAGAGGAAGTAGATTTGTTGGTAGGTAGGATTAATGGAACATATGGGTCTATGAATTGGACCCCAATCCATTATTTCTATCGCTCCCTCGATTTACCCAAACTTTCGGCCCTTTACAGAATGGCTGATGTAGCTATGGTAACTCCTATGAGAGATGGGATGAACCTCGTATGTAAAGAATTTGTCGCCAGCAAACTAGATAAAAAGGGAGTATTGATTCTGAGTGAAATGGCCGGTGCCTCGAAGGAGTTGAGCGATGCCATATTGATCAATCCCAATGATAAACACCAGGTAGCCGACGCTATAAAAACAGCCCTTGAGATGTCATTAAAAGATCAGAGGCGCGCTCTTGAATCAATGCAAAAAACTATCAAAAGGTATAATGTACATCACTGGGTGGATCTCTTTCTTACCCGGCTTGATCAGGTGACACATCAGCAAGATGAGTTCAGGACCAAACTTATTGATGAAAGTACCAGGCAGAAGCTGTTCAAGGATTTCCAAAGTTCAAAGAGCCAGATCATTTTCCTCGATTATGATGGTACTCTTGTAGAATTTCAGAATTCACCTGAGAAAGCAAAACCCGATAAGGAATTAATAGATTTGCTTAAATCACTTTCAGAGAAAAAGGGAACTAAGGTGGTGATTATTAGTGGAAGGGAAAGACATTCTCTTGAGAACTGGTTGGGTTCGCTTAATGTAGATATAATTGCCGAACACGGAATCTGGCTACGCCAGAAAGGAAGTAAATGGGAGACTATAGATGATTTGAATTCTGATTGGAAGGAAGAAATTAAGCCAATATTGGAAATGTACGTTTCTAAAACTCCAGGATCTTTGATAGAAGAGAAGGATTTCAGCCTGGTTTGGCACTTCAGAAAAGTGGAAACGGGACTGGGTGAGTTAAGGTCCAGGGAAATATTCAGCCATCTACGGTTCCTTTCCGAAGATATGAACCTTCATGTATTGGAAGGAGATAAGGTAGTTGAAATAAAGAATGCCCAGGTCGATAAAGGTAGGGCTGCTGCCAAATGGTTAAAGGATCAGAAGTACGATTATATACTCGCCGTAGGTGACGACAGGACAGACGAAGACACTTTTGAGGCCATGCCTAAAGGAGCTTATACCGTTAAAGTAGGTGGTAACAGGTCATCGGCCTCTTATAGTATAAAAGACCCTGCATCAGTTCGTGAATTGTTAAAGGGACTGCTTTAAACTACTTCATCCTTTTTCTCAGAATTGAAATAACTTCCGAGAGATCCATGTCTTTTGCTGCTAGCAGCACGAGGTAATGATACATGAGATCTGCAGCTTCCTCAAGGAATCTCTCATTGCGGTTGTCTTTCGCCTCGATGACCAGTTCAACAGCTTCTTCCCCTACTTTTTGTGCTGCTTTATCCAGATTATCAAGAAGTTTGTTTGTATACGATGAATCGGAAGGGTTATGCTTTCGTTCACTGATTATATCGGTTAGAAAGCCAAGGTCAGTTCCCGTATTTTCAAATTCTCCAAAACACGTGTCATTGTCGAGATGACAGGCCGGCCCTTCAGGGGTAGCAAAGATCAGGATGGTATCCCGGTCACAATCAATGTAGTGTGATTGGTATTGGAGATAATTACCGGAGGTTTCACCCTTCGTCCATAAGCTATCACGGCTTCTACTGTAGAATGTCACCTTCCCGGTTTCCAAGGTCTTATCAAATGACTCCCGGTTCATAAAGGCAAGCATCAATACGTTTTTCGTGATTTGATCCTGCACTATAGCAGGGATTAATTTATGTTTTTCAAAATCGGGATTCATAGTCTTACGGCAATTCCTTTATTTGATAATTCTTTTTTCAGGGTTCCTATCTCAATTTCACCAAAGTGAAAAATACTGGCAGCCAGTGCGGCTGTCACAGGCGTTTTTGTAAACACCTCGGTGAAGTGCTCGATTTCACCTGCGCCACCACTTGCAATAACGGGAATCCCGACTTCCTGGCTTAGACGGTTGAGTGCTTCTACTGCAAATCCCTTTTTCGTACCATCATGATCCATACTGGTAAAGAGGATTTCCCCGGCACCTCTTGATTCCACTTCCGCAGCCCATGAGAACAACTCTTTATCTGTGGGTTTGCTACCCCCGTGTGTATGCACAATCCATCTATCCCCGGTATATCTGGCGTCTATTGCCACTACGATGCATTGACTACCGAAGGCATTTACGAGTTTGTCAATCAACCCAGGGTTTTTTACGGCAGCAGAGTTTACGGATACCTTGTCCGCTCCCGCTTCGAGCAACGGCTTTACATCTTCCACAGTAGAGATTCCTCCTCCTACTGTGAAAGGTATATCTACATGGCGTGCAATAGATCGTACAAGTTCGGTAAAGGTCGATCGATTTTCATTCGTTGCAGATATGTCCAGGTACACCAATTCATCGGCCCCTTTTTTAGCATAGGCCTCACCCAACTCTACGGGATCACCGGCATCTCTCAGATCGATGAAATTGATACCTTTTACCGTCCTGCCATTGTTGACATCAAGACAGGGAATAATGCGCTTTTTAAGCATCATCGGTAAATTTTGCCAGGTCTCCGAAAGTAAGTACCCCCTCGTAAATGGCCTTACCCACGATCACCCGGTTTATACCCATATCCTGGAGTTTTTCAATATCCTCGGACCTTGTAACACCTCCCGAAGCGCAAATATTCAGTGATGGAAATTCCTTCCTCAGAATTTCATACATTTCAAAGGATGGCCCACCCAACTTTCCATCCTTACTGATGTCTGTAGATGTGATATACTCAAGTCCGTGCTCCGTAAATATTTGGATAAAATCCTGCAATTGTAGTTCGGATTCACTCTGCCAGCCGGCAGTAGCGATTTTATTGTTTTTTGCGTCTGCCGATAGGATGATCTTCCCACTGTAATCATGTAGCCATTCTTTTACGAGGTCTGGGTCATGGACAGCAAGACTCCCAATATTAACTTGGTCAACACCTGCTTCAAACACTGATTTTAATTCTTCCAGCGTTTTCACTCCTCCTCCGTAATCTATAGTAAGGGAAGTACTGCTGGCAATTCTCTCAAGGGATTCCAGGGAAAGGACCTTCCCGGCTTTCGCATTGTCCAGATCTACTACATGCAAATGTGTCAGGCCACATCCTTCAATAAGTTTGGCTGCATCTACAGGGTCCCGATAATAAATCTTCTTCGTGTCAAAGTTACCTTCTGTCAAACGAACACAGTTACCATCGATGAGGTCAATTGCTGGAATTACGGTTATCATAGCTTTATAAAGTTATCAAGTATTCTCGCCCCGGCAATTGAGCTTTTTTCGGGGTGAAATTGTACGGCATAAAAATTATCTTTGTTTATCGCTGAGCAATATGGGTGGATATAGTCAGTTGTTGCAATAGAATTATCATTTAACGGGACATAGTAGCTGTGGACGAAATAGACGTGCTCATCTTCAAGGCCTGTTAAGAGAGGAGAGGAGGTATTTTTCAAGGTATTCCAACCCATATGCGGGACCTGCTCACTATTCAGGGGTTTGAATTTCAGTACATCCAGTTCAAATATGCCCATACATTTGGTATTATTCTCCTCGGAATACCGACACATCAATTGCATACCCAGGCAGATGCCCAAAACCGGTTGTTTTAGGGAAGGAATAAACTCAGCCAGCTTCAGTTCATTCAAATGGTTCATAGTGGTTGCTGCTTCCCCTACACCTGGAAAGATTACCTTATCCGCTGATAGAATTTCTTGTTTATCGTCAGTCAAAATAGGATCGATACCCAGTCTTGTTAATGCATTGATTACAGATTGGGTATTTCCCGCATTATATTTTATGATTGCTATCTTCATTACAAGATCCCTTTCGTAGTCGGTATACCACCTTTACCTTCTTCGCGCGCGATTGCCTGTTTAACAGATCGGGCAAAGGCCTTGAAAATAGCTTCAATTTTGTGATGTTCATTATTTCCATCGCATCCTATGTGCAGGTTGCAGCGGGCAGTTTCACAAAATGACCTGAAAAAATGCGGGAACATTTCAGTGGGCATCTCACCGATTTTTTCCCTTTTAAATTCGGCTTTCCACTCCAGCCAGGGACGGCCACCGAAATCAATTGCCACGTCCGCCAGGCAATCATCCATCGGTAAATGGAAACCATAACGAGCCATGCCGGCCTTTTTCCCCATTGCCTGGTCAAAGGCGGAACCCAATGCGAGTGCAGTATCTTCGATTGTATGGTGTTCATCGATATGCAGGTCACCATTTACGGATACATTCAGATCCACTCCGCCATGCCTGGCAAGTTGTTCCAACATATGATCAAAAAAGCCCAGGCCAGTAGCGATTTGATAATTTCCCTCCCCCTCGAGGTTAAGTTCAATATGGATTTGAGTTTCATTGGTATTCCTTTCAATAGATACTATCCTGTCTTTATTGAGTAGCCAATGACTTATTTCCTTCCATGATCCAACCTTAAGGGCAATGTGATCGTTAAGCTCTAATTCTGATAGCTCCGTTTCCCCTGAACCCAGGTTTCTGTCATCCTCGCGAATCAAAATTCCTTTACAACCCAGGTTCCGGGCGAGTTCCATATCAGTGTACCTGTCTCCAATAACGAAGCTGTGCTCAAGGTCAAAATCCCCCTCAATATATTCCTTCAACATCCCGGTTCCTGGTTTCCTGGTAGGTAAATTATCCTTGGGGAAGGACCGGTCTATATGTACAGATCGGAAGGTTATCCCTTCATTCTCAAGGGTTGTCATAATGAGGTTATGGATTGGCAGGAATTTGTCTTCGGGAAATAAATCCGTACCAAGGCCATCCTGGTTCGTCACCATCACCAATTCGAAATTTAACTCTGATGCAATAGTGAAAAGACTCCTGATAGTGCCCGGAAGGAAACTCAGTTTTTCAAAGGAATCCAGTTGTTCATCCGCAGGTTCTCTTACAATCGTTCCATCCCGGTCAATAAATAGCACGCGTTTCATATTTTCCCGTATGATTTTAAGGCTTCCATAAGTCTGCGGTTTTCCTCCTGAAGGCCAATCGTGATCCGTAAACACCCCTCGCAGAGGATCAGCCTGGATCTGTTCCTGACAATAATGCCGGAATCTACAAGATACTGATATGTTTTGTTGGGATCATCAACCTGAACGAGCAGGAAATTGGACTGGCTTGGGTAAATCTCTTTGACAAAATCCAGTTTAAGCAATTCCTCCCGCATTTTTTTCCGTTCCCGGAGGATGACATTTACTCGATCATTTACCTTGCTTTGATCATTGATAATACTTTTCAATACCTTTTCCTGAACCAGGCTGCTGATATTATACGGAGGCTTCACCTTATTGAGAAGTTGAATAATTGATGGGTTGCTGAATGCCATTCCAACACGCAAACCGGCCAGTCCCCATGCCTTGCTGAATGTCTGAAGTACTATCATCTTTTGATAATCGTCAATCTTTTGTAACCACGAATCTCGTTGACTGAAATCGATATACGCCTCATCGATTACCACAATCCCATGAAATCCCTCTAGAATTCTGATTATCTGTTCAGGTTCAAAAAGATTCCCAGAAGGATTATTGGGAGAGCAAAGGAATATGACCTTCGTTGTACTGGTGACCGAATTGAGTACGCGGTCCGCATCCAGGGTGTAATCTTCGTTGAGATTTGTTCGGACAATGCCGATGTTATTTATAGCGGCACTGACCGAATACATGCCATAAGTGGGCTCCACAAGCAATACTTCTTCAAGCAGGGGAGTACAGAAGACACGGATTATAAGGTCAATAGCTTCATCGCTTCCATTCCCAATAAATACCTTATCGGTCCCAATATTTTTCAGTTTCCCGATTTCCTTCTTCAACTCTTTTTGGAGTGGATCAGGATAGCGGTTGTAGCCTGTATCAAAAGGGGATTCATTAGCATCGAGGTAGATATCAGCATGTTCGCTATACTCTGAACGGGCAGATGAATAGGGGACAAGGTTCAGAATATTATCCCTGACAAGGTCTTTAATATTCAGATTTGATTTATCCATTAGTCAACCTGATAGATACTGCATTTTTGTGGGCTTGAAGTTCTTCAGCTTCAGCCATTTTTTCTACTATTGGCCCCAATATGGACAACCCCTCCTTCGAAATTTGCTGGAAGGTAATATATTTCATGAAGCTCTCGGTACTCAACCCTGAGTAAGCCCGTGCATTCGCATTGGTAGGAAGTGTGTGGTTAGTTCCGGATGCATAATCCCCGGCAGATTCAGGGGTATAGTTTCCAAGGAAAACACTTCCTGCATTAGTAATCTTTTCCGCGACATTGTCCAGGTTTTCAGTTTGAACGATCAGATGTTCTGCTGCATAAAAATTGATCAATGCGACTGCGTTATCCAAATTATCCATATAGATTATCTTACTCGATTTTAATGCTTCTCGGGCCATTTCCTTACGGGGTAATTCAGCTACTTGCCGGTCCACTTCCGCTTTTACTTTTTCTGGGAGAGAGGGATCTGTTGTAACAAATATTACCTGGCTGTCCGACCCGTGCTCAGCCTGAGAGAGAAGATCCGCCGCAATATAGGATGGTTGAGCGGTGTGGTCACTTAAAACCGCTACCTCCGATGGCCCTGCGGGCATATCAATAGCAGTTCCATCTTCACTGACTAACTGCTTAGCCATAGTTACGTACTGGTTACCAGGACCGTAGATCTTATATACTGAGGGAACAGATTCCGTGCCACAAGACATGGCTGCGATGGCCTGGGCACCACCAATCTTGAAAATGTTTTTTACTCCGGTAAGTTGTGCAGCGTACAATATGGCGGGATGAACCCTGCCCTCCTTATTGGGAGGTGTACAAAGCACAATTTCGTGGCATCCTGCAATTGAAGCAGGAACCGCCATCATTAGAACTGAACTGAAAAGTGGTGCCGTACCTCCAGGCACATATATTCCAACCTTTTCAATAGGAACGGCTTTTCTCCAAACCTTAACACCTGGCATGGTCTCAACATGGGCAGTTGGGGGCACTTGCTTTTCGTGAAATTTCCAGATATTATCGGCTGCTACCTGAATAGCATTTTTCAAATCGTCATCAAGAATTTGAACGGCTTCAGAGATTTCTTCTTCAGATACGCGCAATTCTCTTATGTTCACCCGGTCATATTGGGAAGTAAATTCCCGGACCGCATCATCTCCACCAAGTCTTACCCGCTCAATAAGATTTCGGAGTGAGCTCCGCAGAAATTCCGCATCTAGTCCGGGACGGGTACAAATTTCTTCCCAATCTTCCCTGGGAGGATTCTTTAGAATATTCATTATAAGATCATTTTTTCTATAGGTACTACCAGGATTCCCCTGGCTCCGGCTTCCTTTAACTGATCGATAATCGTCCAGAAATCTGATTCATTGACAACAGAGTGAATGGATGACCATCCCTCTTTCTTTAGCGGCAACACTGTTGGACTCTCCATTCCAGGTAACAGTTCTGAAATGGTATCTACAGCACTGTTCGGGGCATTCAGGAGAATATATTTGTTGTTGCTGGCACTGTGGACAGACTTTATCCTGAACAGTAAACTCTCCAGTAGCAGGCTCTTTTCAGCCGATAGATTCTTATTCTTGATGAGAACTGCCTCACTCTTTGCCACTGTAGCCAGCTCAACAAGGCCATTGCTCAATAAGGTGCTGCCGGTACTGACAATATCAAATATCGCCTGGGCCAAACCGATACCGGGCGCTATTTCAACCGATCCGCTGATTTCGTGAATCTCCGCACTGATATTCTTTTCTTCGAGATATTTTTCAAGGATTACCGGGTAGGAAGTAGCTATACGTTTTCCATTGAGGTCTTCGGGCTTTTTGATATCACTATCGCGTGATACGGCCAATGATAACCGGCATTTGGAAAAACCCAGGGGCAATACCATTTCGTTATTTTTTCCCTTCTCAAGACGGACGTTGTCTCCGACGATGCCGATATCTGCGACGCCATCCTGAACATATTCGGGGATATCATCATCGCGGAGAAACAGTAATTCGGCCGGGAAGTCAATAGCCTGGCTTTTCAATTGGTTTTTACCATTTTGAATTTTTAATCCACATTCAGCCAGTAATCTAAGGCTTCCCTCCATTAATCTACCGGACTTCTGAATTGCAATTTTTAACTGTGTCATCTACGCTTATTGTTGAAATAAAAAAGGGCTTGTCGCACGACAAGCCCCATTTTATGTATACAGGTCACCCTTGTCATGCTATTGCACGAGCAAAAAATGGTGATGGTGACCCCTGTTTATCATTCTCATTAATTTTGTTGCAAAGAAATATGAAGATTCAACAACCTCCAAATGAAAAAGTTACAAATGGTATTACATTCCCAGTGATTGATTTTCAATTGAGGCGAGTTCTACCACTCTTTCATACTCTTCGGGGGTGAGATCGTTGAAGAAATAGTGAACCGGATTCACTTTCTTCCCATTGCGTGTAATTTCATAGTGTAAATGAGGTGCCGTGGATAACCCGGTATTGCCTACATAACCAATTAGCTCACCTCGTTTAACTTCCTGTCCCTTTTTAACAGCGAATTCATGGAGGTGAGCGTATTTAGTTTTAAAGCCGAAACCATGATCGATCTCGATTTGCTTACCATAACCTCTGAAACTTACCTCGAGGTGATCGACTTTTCCGTCAGCTGTAGAGTAGACTGGAGTCCCAGTGGGGGCAGAGAAATCAATACCCCAGTGCATTTTTCTCACTTTGTATACCGGGTGAAAACGTCGGCCATAGCCCGATGCCAGTCTGATCAATTCCTTGTTGGAAATAGGTTGAATAGCCGGAATAGCGGCAAGCATTAACTCCTTGTCCTCTACGAGGTCTTCCAGTTTTTCAAATGATTGGACCTGGATGAAGTATTTCCGCTTGATCTTGTCGATCTTTTCCCGTGTTTTTAATATAATCTCCCGGTTCTCAATTTCTGAATCTACCAAACTGGAATACCGGTCACTGCCTCCAATTCCCGCATTCCTGATATCCGGGTGAATGGGTTCAACTCCCATAATCACACGATAAATATTGTTATCCCTGTATTCCAGCGCGGAAGCGATCCGGTCAAGTTGATCCAGGTCTTCTTCCATCGCAGATATCTGATACTTCAGCTCCCCTACTTCATTTTTCAAAGAGAGAACCTGGGGTGATTCAAAATAGGTATTGAAGATGATATATATGCCAACTCCAAATACAAGGGAAAGGACCCCAAAGCCCATGAAATTGAGCACAATGTCGCTCGTACGGGTTTTTATCCGTTCGTACTTACAGGTTTCAGTATCGTAGTAATACTTTATTCTTGCCATAGCGAGTTGCAGTAAAACGTGTTTTACCGATCACGGCCACTTAAACGGATTTAAGTAAACAATAGTTTCCTTAAATCTTTTTGTAAGGATAAAGGGGAAGGAAATATACTAAAATTTGGGTTTTAATTTGCCGTTCAAAAGAAGGTTATATTCGTCACAGGTGAGAAATCCACTTTCATCAGAGTAGGGACAAGGCCGGTAGGAATCACCGAGTACTCCCTTTTCAATAATTACTGATCGGCCCTTGCATACCGGGCAGATTACCAATCCGGCTGGCCCACAATCAATTTTGTTGTTGTTCAACAGGGAATCGAGTTTCTGCGGACTCCTGGTAGATGGTGAGTTCATCTCAAGAAATTGCTCTTCTGCAGATTTCAGCAATTCAACGCTTTCTAAATAGAATTGTCCTTTGGTACCTTTTAATTGTATGTATTTATTGAGCCAATCTATGCTTTGCTTGTATTGCTTGAGGTAATAGGAATTCTTTCCAATGTAATAAGCAAGGTTCGCTGGAACTGCTTCCATATTCTCCAGCAGGAAACGAAATTGCTTGTCTGCCAGGGTGTAATTGCCCGTTTCCATGAAACTGACCCCTTTATCCATTTGACGCAGAAGATCTGCGCGTTTTGCAGCCTTGATTTGGTCGGCATTATCAGTTTGAGATATGCCTGGAAGGATGAGGGTAAGGAGCAATAAACCGGTAAGAGGATATTTTAAATATTTCATGTATTTCCAGAGCTAAATTCATTTTTCTCAGGAACAGGATCGTATCCATGGGATCCCCAGGGATGACAACGGCTAATCCTTTTGATGGCCAGCCATGATCCTTTAAATGGTCCCCAGACTTTGATAGCTTTCACTGCGTACTCAGAACACGTCGGAGTATACCGGCAATTTGCACCGAACAAGGGGCTTATGGTGTATTGATAGATACGAACGAGAAAGATGAATATTTTACCAAAAAATCTGCTCATTAATCTATAGAGAAAGTCGTGCCATCTTTTCCATCCATCAGCCTAACTCCCATTTTCCCCAGTTCATCCCTTATCATATCTGATTTTGCAAAATCCCTTGAAATTTTGGCCTCTGATCTAAGTTTAATAAGAAGATTGACAATTCCTTCAAGCATCTTATCATCTTCAGCGGTCTCTTTCTTTAAACCGAGAACCTCCTGAATAAATTCAGAATATGTCCCGACAAAATATTTCCAGGCATCCGCTGGAATTTTTGAAAGTTCATCAGGCTTGGTCATAAGATCATTGATCCTGGTGGTCATCTCGAAAAGAACCGCCAGGGTTTTTGCCGTATTAAAGTCATCGCTCATTTCGAGGAAACACTGATCTGCCAGTTGCAACATGGTCTGGCCTGATTCCTTGTCATTTCCATCGGGTGCTTCAAGACTTTCAGCATTTTTTAACCCGGACATAAGTCTTTTGTATCCCTTCTCAGCTGCCATTAGGGCATCATTACTGAAATCCAGGGTGGATGAGTAGTGAGATTGAAGCATGAAAAATCGAACAGTCATTGGGCTGTATCCTTTCTCGAGGAGTTCATGTTTACCTGAAAAGAGTTCGTTTGGAAGAAATGAGTTACCTAGGGATTTAGACATCTTTTGTCCGTTCACGGTCAGCATGTTGCTGTGAAGCCAATAATTAACCGGGTCTGTACCTGTTATTCCAGCCTGCTGGGCAATCTCACATTCGTGATGCGGGAATTTAAGGTCAATTCCGCCTCCGTGAATGTCAAATGTCTCACCCAGGTATTTGGTACTCATCACTGTACACTCCAGGTGCCAACCGGGGAAACCCTTTCCCCAGGGTGAGTCCCATCTCATGATATGTTTTGGACTGGCTTTTTTCCACAGGGCAAAATCTATTTTATCCCTTTTCTCGTCCTGGCTGTCCAATGATCTTCCGCTATCTCTCAGCTCATCGATATTGCGACCCGAAAGTTTACCATATTGTTGATGTTCATTGTACTTCTTTACATCAAAGTAAACTGATCTATTTACTTCATAGGCCAGGCCTTTTTCCAGGAGAGCCTCTATATGTCTGATTTGTTCAATAAGGTGACCTGTTGCGGTGGGTTCAATATCGGGTGGAAGGATGTTGAAAACCTCAGATACCCTGTGAAAATCATTCGTATATCGCTGAACGATCTCCATGGGCTCAAGCTGTTCCAGTCTCGCCTTTTTTGAAATTTTATCTTCTCCCTCATCAGCATCACCTTCCAAATGTCCCACATCCGTTATATTACGAACATATCGGACCTTGTATTCGAGGTATTTGAAATATCGTTGAATTACATCGAAGCAAAGAAATGTCCTTACGTTCCCCAGATGTACATCACTGTAGACCGTTGGTCCACAGACGTAGATTCCAACCCTCCCTTCATGGATGGGCTTAAACTCTTCTTTCTTAGAACTCAAGGAGTTGGTCAGGCGGATCGGGAATTTTTCGTAGCGCTTCATCTTTATCTAATCGCCGACAAACTTAAAAAGAATAGCTGATAACTGATAACTGATAACTGATAACTGATAACTGATAACTAACAACTAACAGTTGACCCACCTTCGCTTCGCTTCGGCGGGTGAGAGATGATAGAGTATAGAGTATAGATGATAGATAATAATTTTTGATGCGCTTATGCCTACAACTTTACACCTACCCCCAACCACCTATCACTTACCACCTATCACTTACCACCTATCACCTATAACCCACCAACCCATCAACCCACCAACCCATTAACCAAAAAAAAGGCCACCCTCGTTTGGGCGGCCTTTTCACCTAGTATGAACAAATTACTGATGAAGGGTCACTGTTTCGGAAAAGGACTTTGAGTTAAAACTCACTACCATACGGTAGGTACCCCTTCCGGGCTTTTGAAAATCAAAAGTGGTATTGATAGCCGGAACGTTGACGTATGATTTATCGTGAACTTTATTATTGAATTCATCATAAATCCTAACATCGACCGGGAGATTTCCCGTTTCCATCTTCAATTTCATAGTCAAGCCATCACTTTCAATTACCGGCTTGATGAAGACCTGCTTGTCAGACGTTTTGATATTGATTCGGCTATTTGAAACTTTCAGGGGAAATGAACTAATCTCCCTGTCTGATTCAACCTCGAGCCTGTATTCACCTTTTTCGAGTAGTGCAACATCAAATCGCTTGGCAAAATCACTGTCCTTATTGGATTCCTTATATAAGATCGCTCCGTTTTCACTGATAATCCTTAATTTGAATGGTGAAGGAGATTCTTCTATAAGTAGTCCGAACTGCTTTCCTTCAAGACTTACAATAACTATATCGGGACTTGTATTGGCAGTCTGTGCGATGGGTGATCCTGCTAATCCTAGAGCAAGAGCACCTGTAATGAATAATCGTTTCATTTTCAATTCGAGTTTAAATTTGAATAGCACAAATGTATGCCTGGAGCGGCAATTAGATTTGATCTGATTTTACAGGTTTATGTAAAATATTAACCTCTTATTAGATCATTTAGATAACATGGGTTAATTTTGCACATATTGTGGTTAAATCAATACAATACACTCTCTGAATATCTCATGAAATTTGTGTAGAATATTAGAGTTATGAAACCTGTAAAACCAACCCTCGAAAAGATCAATCCGGCATTCGGATCATCTTTTCATGTCAAACACTACAACGACCCCTGCCGGGACAAAAAACCATTCTGGCATTTTCATCCTGAAGTCGAAATTTGTTACATCGAAGGAGGGAACGGCAAAAGGCATGTTGGAAATCATATGTCCTATTTCCAGGGTGGGGAATTAATATTTATTGGATCCAACCTGCCACATCACGGGTTCACTGATCGACTTACAGGAAATAATTCAGAGACTATTATTCAATTGAGGAAGGATTTCCTCGGTGAAGAATTTTTAAGACTCCCGGAAATGGCTCCCATCGGGCGCCTTTTTGAAAGGGGAAAAAGCGGCCTGGTTTTCCATGGTGAAACCAAGGCGCGAATAGGCGCGGAGGTACTCAAAATGCCATATATGGAACCTTTTCACAGGCTTATTCACTTGCTGTACATCCTCAAGGAAATGGCAAATACTACGGAATACGAAGTATTAAATGCTGATGACATTGTAGTTGAGGTACATGCTGAGGATACAAATCGTATGCGACAGGTGTATAACTATGTTCGTGAAAATTTCAAAGAACCTATCACATTGGATGAAATCGCTGATGTATCACATATGACAGTCCCTGCTTTTTGCCGATACTTCAAGAAAATGACCCGGAAGACATTTACTCAGTTTGTCAATGAATACCGACTGGTGCATGCATCAAAATTACTGGCAGAAACTTCAATGAGTATTACAGAAGCCTGTTATGAGAGCGGATTCAATAACTTCTCTCATTTTAATAAGAAATTTAAGGCCTACACGGGCAAGAGTCCTTCGCTCTACAGAAAGGAAATTACACTTACTGTCTAAACGATATCCCGAGTTGTCTGTTAAAAAACTTATAAAACAGACAAATTATGGCTACATATATTGTAATTGGTGGAACCAAGGGGATAGGAAGAGAAATCACTGATCAACTTTCCCGGGATGGTTCCCAGGTAATTGTAATGGCTAGGAATAATCCCGGGGATTTGCCATCAGGAGTAAAATTTATCCATTGGGATGCTGAATCAGGTGAATTTCCTGAAAATGTAGCCGATTCTGTTGATGGTCTGGTTTACTGTCCTGGCACTATCAATCTTAAACCATTTGGCAGATTGAGGAATGAAGACTTCACCTCAGATTGGAATATTAATGTTATGGGTGCTGTCCACGCAGTTCAGGGTCTCGAAAAGGCATTGAAGAAGGGAAACAATCCATCTGTAGTTTTCTTTAGCACTGTAGCAGTACAGAATGGCATGCCCTATCATGCATCAGTAGCTGCTGCAAAAGGAGCAATAGAGGGACTTACAAGGTCATTGGCAGCAGAATATTCCCCGGTTGTTCGCTTCAACTGTATTGCGCCTTCAATAACTGATACACCGCTGGCCGGAAGGATACTTTCTAATGACGACCGCAAACAGGCAAGTGCAGATCGCCACCCTATGAAGCGAGTGGGAAATGCCAGTGACATTGCTGATATGAGCATGTTTCTGCTAGGGGATAAGTCAACCTGGATTACAGGGCAGGTAATTCATGTTGATGGTGGAATGAGTGCAATCGGAAGCTAAATTCTTTCGGAAGATTATCCTTTGACCATCAAATCATAGCGGGATAAGAAATTATTCGCCTGACCATAGGCGGGTATACTTTTTATCTCGGTCGTACATACATGCTTGCTTTTTTGTGTCAAAGACTTGAGGTTGCCGTGAATTGCCAACTCCCGCTATGTACATCCAGTTGCCCCAATTGCTGCAGGTGTCATAGTCGACAAGTTGAGACTCGAAATATGTCGCTCCCCAGCGCCAATCTACTCCCAGGTCATGAATAAGATAACTGGCCACGTTTTGACGTCCCCGGTTACTCATGAACCCGGTCCCGGCCAATTCATTCATGTTGGCATTTACAAATGCATCATCTGTATTTCCGGCAATCCATTTATTAAATAAATTCTGATCCTGGTTCATGTCGATAGGAATATTCCTGATCCCACTCAGATGGAAAATCGTCTCCCTGAACTTAAAACCGACATGGCGGAAATAGTCCCTCCAGAGAATCTCGAAGTACAACCAGTAAGTACTCATATTTGATACCACCTCTGACTCGTATTTCCTTATCTGGTGATATATACTAACCGGTGAAATACTGCCATTAGCCAGCCAGGGAGAAAATTTGGAAGAATATTCTGTTCCCACCAAGCCGTTCCTTGTCTTTTTGTAGGACTTGATCCTCTGCCTGAGCCAAATGTAGTTCTCGATCCTTTTCCATGCCGAGACCTCACCTCCTTCATAGGGGAAAGCAGAACGCTCATCAACATTCAAAGAAGAATTGTTTAAGTTTTCCATATCCAGCTTATGGAACCCTTTTGAAAGGTCAGATGGAGGCCCTACCTCAGTTCTCACTTTTGCTCTCTTTTCAACTTTCTTCCTAAAAGCAGTGAAACTCATAGGAAGATCCAGGTAGCTAAAAGGAAGATCCTCCTGACTGTAAAGGCTCCCGTCGTCGATTGCAGTCAGTTTGTATTTATTGGCAATTTCCTCATCCCATGACCTTTCGTAATCCCCGGGATCCAGACTCGTTACGATTTCCTCAGCTTTGAATTCTGTTGCCAATCTTAGGATTTCCTCAACGGGATCACCGGACCTGATTACCAGTTTTCCACCCAGTTTTATGATCTCTTCGGATAAGGACTTTAATGATTGATAGAGAAATTGCTCCCGATAATCACCCATAGCATCAAATCCAAGAGGATGCCTACCAAGCAAACGGTCTTCAATAATGTAAACCAAACACACTCTGTCACTTTTTTCAAGAGCATGTTGTAATGAAGGATTATCCTTCAGTCGCAAATTGTTTTTGAACCAATACAATACATTTTTCATAGATTCTCCAGATTATCCAGGTGCTCTGCTGCCTTCTCTAGTATCTGTTCCTTGTCATTCATTTTTTCAAGCAGGCGGTACATCATTCCCATTCGGGGATTTTCGGAAAGTTTGTCGCGGTGTTCATCGAGGAAATTCCAGTACAGAGAATTAAAGGGGCAAGCTTTTTCACCGATCTTCAACTTATGATTATAATGGCAAGACTTACAATGGTCGCCCATTTTATTGATATAGCTCGCTGAGCTGACGTAAGGCTTGGTTGCGATTTTACCACCGTCAGCAAACTGGCTCATTCCCCGGGTATTAGGCATTTCGACCCATTCAAATGCATCGGCATATATTCCCAGGTACCACTCGTCAAGAAAGTCAGGATCTATCCCGGTCAGCAGGGCAAAATTACCCGTAACCATTAATCGTTGAATGTGATGAGCGTAAGCATAGTTCAGTGATTGGTTAATAGCATGTGAAAGACAATTCATTTTTGTCTTGCCCGTCCAGTACCATCCAGGTAGCTTTCTTTTGTTTTCCAGGTAGTTCTCTATTCCGAATTCAGGCATTCTGCACCAGTACATACCACGCATATATTCTCGCCAACCTAGTATCTGCCTTACAAAACCCTCGACCTGGTTAATAGATATATCAGGATTATCCTGCCAGTATTCAATAACTGAATGAATGACCTCCGAGGGGCTGATTAACTTCACATTCAAAGAGAAGGAAATCCGGCTGTGATAAAGGCTCCAGTAATCGTTGGACAGGGAGTCCTGGTAGTCTCCGAAATGCTGGAGAAGATTTTCCCGGAAGTAGGAGAGTAGCTGCAAGCTTTGTGCCCGTGTTACAGGCCAATGGAAGTTTTCAGGCTTTATATTTCCAATAAAGGATATCCCCGCATCGTGAATTTCAGATACGACGTCATCAATATCAGTTTTAATAATTAATGGCTCCGGAGGAGTATGGTCTTTCGGTAATTTTTTTCTGTTGGAGGTATCATAATTCCAATCACCCCCCCAGGGTTCCCCGTCATCGACCATTATCTGATGCTTCTTTCTCATGTGGCGGTAGAAATATTCCATCACCCATTGTTTTCTACCCTTAAAAATGTCTTTCAGATCATATCGACCGGTAAAAAAGTGTTCGGTAGAACATTTTGAGTAGGGAACCTGAAACGATCCGAATACGTCCTCCAGTAAATTGTCCAGGCGATATTCATCAGGTTCTAAGAATGAGAGAGCATCCGGTTGAAATTCTTTTATGAGGGTCTCAAGATTCCCCTTAAAGGAATGCGCATTATCCTGATCACTAATCTTGAAATACCTGATATTGTGGCCCTTGTTGGACAAATCCGAGGAGAATTCCCTCATGGCGAGGAAAATTGCCGTAATTTTCTGTATATGATGACGTACGTATTCCGATTCAGGCAATATTTCCATCATGACATACAGGATGTTATCGTCTTTTGTATCAAACCATGAATGATTAACATTCAGTTGGTCACCCAGGATTAGTCTTATCTCTCTCATTCCTAAAAATAAACTAGTCGTATAAGTAATTGTTCGGAATCGCTTTCTCCATTAATGAATTTGAATCCCTTTTTAATTCCTAATCTTGCCGTGATTGCAAGGACGATTGAGTCGAGTATGTCATCTTTTCTGGCATTGCCAGGCAACGGTTTATCCACCAGCTCGTCGATTGATCCAGCATACTTTCTAAGAATTTCAATTCTTTCATGAATACCCTTTGTGGAATGTTTACTACTATCGAGATGTTTTCCATTCAATCTAAAGAAGCAAAGTTCAGGGTGGGCTTCATAAAATCTTGAGTTTGCTGTCTTATTCCCCCTAAGGAAGTTATCGACTTCCCGGATCTTAGGCACAATATTCCAGGACTGTATGGATATGCCTTTTCCTGTTACTCTACGATTCTCTTCGAGTGCTGTCTGATAATCCTTCTTATTTATGGCTGGCCTGCAGGGAGGAGTAAAAACAGAATGATGTCTGACCGGCCTCAGAATTTTTCTTAATTCGGAATCGATGGTTCTTGAAACTTTGAGGTCGCTTAAACCAATTGGAATGTCAATCAGATAACAAGCGTCACCGTAGTAATCGTACAGTTCACTGATATTTATAAAATGGTGTAATTCAAGCTTATCATGATTAAATGCGCTTGCAATCCAGCCCCCAGGACAACCGTCGATACCCACACCCCTTATCACGCCATCGATCTGCATCTCTTGCTACAGTATTTAACATTTTCCCAGTCTTTTCTCCACTTCTTTCTCCAGGCAAAGGATCTTTGGCAAACAGGACAAATCTTGGTGGGGAGATCCGACTTTCTCATATTTCTTCCGGACTTCGCTCTGCCTTTAACTTCAACATTTTATCCATAAAACCGTCAAGGTTGACATTACTATGAGCTTTATCAACCTTGAGGTATTCCCCTGCTCCATGAATTGTGTAATAATCACCAGATTTATAAATACTGAGGTGATGAAAAGGTATAATCCACCCCATATTATCCAGGTGATACCTGAAACGCAGTATAATCCCTGAGGGTCTTAATTCGATATTACAATATTCACCGTGGACAATTTTTGGTAGGTACGGAATGAATGAACGGCTCGCCTCCCGAATTCTGAATTTTGGCGATCCCACGCCCTTGAGTTTCCAAATAGTCTTAATACCAAAGGATTTGCCAACCAGCTTTTCAATTTCCTGTTTCAACTCCTTGTCTTTATAGGACATGTTCTTGATCATATTTGATTAACAGTTTTGAGGTAAGAAGGGTTTAGGGTTAGGTTCAGCGGTTCTGCGGTTCAGAAGTTCAACCGGATGCAGCGATTATGTGGTCAGGCTCTTACACGACTACACTATTGAAAAAAATCAATTCTGATGATGATCTATGTCAAAGATAATTGGTGGGATTACTAGTGATAATAATTTAACTTCTCTGGAATTAATTAGTTAACTAAGCATTTCGGTAATTATGAGCAATACAGGTAAGCAACTCGGAATATTTTTATTGGGAGCTACTGCCGGTGCCTTAATGGGAATATTACTGGCACCAGACAAGGGGTCCAAAACCCGCGATAAATTACTTAAGACTTCTTCCGACATGAAACACAAATTTGAAGAAGAGCTTGAGGATTTGAAGAAAGGCTACAATAAAACTGTAGACAAAAACCTCGAACAAGTAAAAGAGGGCGTGGATTCAATGAAGAAGAGGTTGTCTGTCAAATAGATAATCCTTCTCTTGATCTCAAAAGCCGGTAACTACCGGCTTTTTTCTTGCATATGTCTTACTGAAATAAAACAGGTAATCAGCCAGGAAGTAGGCTCCGATCCCAGAAAATATATGCCAAAGAAAGTGAGTCCCCATAGGTAAGAATTGAATAGAGGCCCTTGCATCCAGTTCCCTGAAAGCCAGTGATATGGCAAGTGCAGTAATACTGACAAATATGGAAGCCGACCTGTTAAAGCGGGTTCTCTTCAGGATAATAATAAGAGGAATAAATAGAGTAATCCCGGTTATAACGTAATTGATATTGGTTGCAGTATGGGGTGATAGGATCTCAAACGTCAGTAACCTCATTCCGATACTTATTGCAAAGACAAGAAATATGTAACTCCAATGGGGAAGCACTCTTATCCAGAGATAAATTCCAATCAATAAAGTAAGGATGGCTGTAGGCAAGACATCCATCAGCAACAAAAAATATGAACTTCTGAAAGCGTGGAACAATGTACTTCCCAATCCCCCAAGAAAAAGAAATGGAATACAAGCCAGCAGGAATTTATGGCCACGCCATTCTTTGCGAATCTTCCAGAGCCAGATAATGGCCGGGAGGAGGATAAAAAGCGAGGAAATACCATTCCACGGCTCTACAATTAACCAGTCTGGATTAGTTTCAGCGTAAACCGGACCTCCATCAGGCATTAAAGAGTAATACCTGGCGAATTCTTCCTGTTCGAGCGATATGGATGAATGATCGTTAACCAAAACATCATTAGTACAATAATTGAACCCGGTTGTTCCGCAAAAAGTTTATTCCCCTGCTTCGGTCCACCAGGTCTCTCCTCCGCTGGTCTCGACCATTAAAAAATTATCGTGACGACCAAGAATTTTGAGTGCTTCACCAGCATTTAATACCGGACCAGGTTTTGAATTTAACGGATGTTCAATGAGCGTAACGGAATTACTTGTCGTGAGTTTCTCCAGTGGTTCAGACAGATCACCGATCACTGAGGAAAGCACATAGCCCCGATTTCCGTTTGCCTGCTTTACCCTTAAAAATCTTCCTGAAGAACCTTCAATGTAGATAACAAGTCCGGGTTCGAAATCTTTAACAATCTCAAATTTGGTTCCGTAGGCTGATCTGAGAGATACTTTCTGTTCTACTCGTGCCCATTGACCAACCAGGTCGGTCTGCCTCAATCGGTCTGGTATAGTGTCTCCGGGGACGATATAGGGGAATGGATCGACGGGGCCACGGGAATATATTCCAAAATGCAGATGGGGTGGCGTAGTTCGTGCGTTACCTGTATTACCAACTGTTCCGATGGTATCTCCACGTTGAACATATTTTCCCTCTTTTACCCGTTGATCCTCCAAATGAGCGAAATAGAGGTTGTTGCCCCTTTTCCAGTCTCTCAACCAAATAACCCTGCCTCCCAGTCGGGCGGTATCCACTCGGGTAACATATCCGTTCACAGGGGCAATAATGGGTGTATGTCGTTTTGCAAAAATATCTACCCCGTGATGTGTTCGTCTTCCTCCTTCACGAGGAGCACCAAACCTGCTTTGAATAGCCCATTTGTCTTTTCCTGAAACCGGGAATGCCAGGAGGGGTACCGATTTAATGGTAATCTCAATTTTTCCTCCCCCGAGGATTTCAGGGATTATCCGAAGGACATATTCAGATTCCCGTTTGGGTTCGAATACCAGGTCATGGAAGCTACTGTCGGCGCTGGCCACCTTAACCAGTGAACCAAGTGAATCGGAGGGGACTCTGAAAACATCCACAAAAAGAAGAGAACTGTCTTCTTCAAGTCCCGAAATGTCAACCTCAATTTTCTGACCTCGGATAGCGTTGAAAATAAATCCTATGCTGCTGGGTTGATCCTTCCTGAGATACGTTATTTCGCTGTAGGGTAGGGGAATCCTTACCGGGGAGTCCAGGGCCGCTTCAGCAGAAGAAATCCACATCTTCCCAAGGGTCGTTTTGTCGATTCCGCTTGATTTAAGTCCTGACAGGTAGGATTCATAAGCATTTTCGGGCTTATAATCTTCTGGAACAGACTCCCAACTGTCACAAGCTCCCAGCAAAGTCAATACGAAAAAGAAAAAAAATGGGTGCAGTTTCTTTACCATCAATCTAATAATCCAACATCCACTAAATGGTACGATTCAAATATACAAGTTTATCAAGATTGTGATTTTTGTTAAATTGAATAGTTCAGCCATGGCTTTATCTAAAGACTCCCTCGAAACTGTAGCTAATTTTGTACAGTTCATCCATGTTCCTGGAAGTGGTTGGCATTGGCCTTGCTTTTATTGATCTGCGCGTACGCCCATTGGCTTTAAGGATTGAAAACTGGATTGGTGTTGCTGATAGAAGGGTCAGGGATTTCGCTTATAAATTCCTTGAGCACAAGAGCTTTTCCACCCTGGTTACTCTCTTTGTCTTTTTCATCTTTTGCCTTGAAATACCTACGGTATTTGACCTGTGGGGCAATTTAGGAGATACTTAAGCAGAAAAAGACAGGATTGAAGATATCGTTTTTGCCCTGCAAATGGTAGCCCTTCCCATTGTTGCCCGTTTTTTCCTGGGAATGTTTGTTATCATCGTCAGTGCCTGGATAACTTCATTGAATAAATTTTCCGAAGGTCATGCAATTGGATCTCTCGGTGTATTTATTGCCTCCATGGGATTACTCGGGGAGCTTTACCAGGTGATTTACATTGTTTGGTTTCAATAACGAAATTCAGAAATATCTTACGATAATACTTTCTTAAGGGAATTAGCAAAAATCCTTACCTCGTCAAGTGTTCCCGTGCTTATCCTGCACCAATCCATAAAAGGAGGGAAAGGCCTTCCAATCTGAACACCTTCATTTCTCATTTCCCCTATAAGTTGCTGGATCGGCCTTCCGGATTGGAAGAAAACGAAATTCGTATGGGATTTTACATACCGAAGTTGGAGTTCGTCAAGAGTGTCATAGATGATTTTTTTCGCTTCCCGGTTTTTTGAAATGCTATGACCATAGAATTCCTTGTCCATCATGGAAGCCTGAGCAGCTTTGATCGCAAGGATATTGGTATATGCTACCACCCGTCTCTGCAACATCTGTGCAATATCAGGCCGTGCAATTAAGTAGCCGATCCTGAGTCCTGCCAGGCCATAGACTTTCGAAAAAGTCCGGCTGACTATTACATGTTGACCCTCTTTTACGAGTTCTACCATGGAAGGGTAATCGTCCTCCTCAATGAACTCATAGTAAGCTTCGTCAGAAAAAACGACTGTATTCTTCGAAACACTTCTGCAGAAATCCCAAAGTTTCTCCTTGGGAAGAACGGTGGATGTTGGATTATTTGGATTACATAGAAATATAAGCTTGGTGCGGTTGCTGATCCTTTTCTCCATCTCTTCCAGGTCAAGTCCCATATCTTTACCCACCGGTACCCAGTTAATGTGGGCGCCAAATAGTTCAGCATAATTCAACATGGATAGAAATGTAGGACGAGCTGCAATGATTTCACCACTATCAATTCCATAGGTCAATCCTGTAATCTTCAATCCTTCTGTAGATCCTCCTGTGACTACGATATGGTCTGCGCTTACACCCTCCTTTTCGGCGATCAGATCAACCAGCGTACCTGCATAAGATCCCGGATAACGACAGCCAAGGTCGAAAGACTCGGTCATTGCTTTCCTTACAAATTCAGAAGGGCCATAGGGGTTTTCATTTGAACTGAGCCTCACGGGAGTTGAAAGCGGACGTGGATTGAATTTTTTTTCCTCAGCCAACACCTCCATACCCGAAATTCCTCCGAGGAGGGCAGTCGATAATAATCCAGAACTTTTAAGCCATTGTCTTCGATCAAGTTTAGTCATAGGGTAGGAATTAAGAGGGTACAATTCCATAATTTACACATGTAATCGTTGACAGTCAAACATGGGGTGTGTGGCTGCCTTACCGTTCCCAAAATTCTCTTTGTCTCGTTGAATTCACGATCTTATCTTTTCATCCTAAAATCCATCATATGAAAAATGTACTTGTTATCCTCCTGGTTTGTTTATGCACAGTGCTCCTCGGGCAATCCAAAAAGATACTTAAGCAACTTGATGCCGACAAGAGCACAACCATCCAGAAACTCGATAGTGAGTTTGATCGATGGGCTTCGATTTCGAGGGAAATCTGGGAGTTCTCTGAAGTGGGTTACCAGGAATATAAAAGTTCGAAGTTATTACAGGATCAACTGACAAAGGCGGGTTTTGAGGTTAGCGCAGGTGTTGCAGATATTCCCACGGCATTTATTGCTACCTGGGGCAGTGGGGAAACAGTAATGGGAATCCTGGCGGAATACGATGCGCTTCCAGGATTATCACAAGCGGATGTTCCCATGCAGCAGTCAATTGAAAACAAGAACGCCGGGCACGGATGCGGACATAATCTCTTTGGAACGGCATCGGTGGCAGCCGGAATAGCTATTAAGGAATGGATGCAAGCGAACAACATTGACGGGCAGATCAGGGTGTATGGAACACCTGCCGAGGAAGGCGGATCGGGTAAAGTGTACATGGTGAGAGAAGGCTTGTTTGATGATGTAGATGCCGTGTTGCACTGGCATCCCAGTTCTGGGAACGGAGTGACTTCGGCGTCAAGCCTGGCAAATAAGACAGGAAAATTCAGGTTTTACGGTAAATCTGCACATGCTGCAGGTGCGCCCGAGCAAGGAAGGTCGGCTTTGGATGCTGTAGAAGCAATGAATTTCATGGCCAACATGATGAGGGAACATGTCCCTGAAAGAACGAGGATACACTATGTTATCACCAAAGGTGGAGATGCACCCAATGTCGTCCCGAATTTTGCAGAAGTGTACTTCTATATACGACACCCCGAGATGGAAGAAGTCCGACAGATTTGGGACAGGCTTGTGAAAATTGCCGAAGGAGCTGCACTCGGAACTGAAACACGCATGGAATACGAGATTACCGGTGGGGTCTACAATATGATGATCAATGAAACTCTTGCAGAGGTTATGCAAAAGAACCTTGAAAGGGTAGGGGGATACGAATACAATGAGGGAGAACTCGCCTTCGCAAAAAAAATCCAGGAGACCATCGATAATAAAGCTCCCCTGACTGCCACCTCTGAAATACGCCCATTGGAATCCCGAACTAAAGGTGGAGGTTCTACGGATGTAAGTGATGTAAGTTGGACAGTCCCTACTGTGGGTTTACGCGCGGCTACCTATGTTCCCGGTACACCCAGTCATAGTTGGCAAGCAGTGGCATGCACGGGCATGAGTATTGGCCAGAAAGGTATGATGATAGCTGCCAAGACCATGGCAATTACCGGGATGGAGCTTTTTCTATCTCCTGAGGTACTTCAAAAGGCCATGGACGAGCTGGTGAAAAGTAGGGGTGAGGATTTCGTATACGAAGCCATGATCGGCGAACGTGAGCCGGCATTAGATTATCGTAACTAGTGATAGGTTATTTGAGTAGGCAAAATTCTTTTGTATATCGATCCAACTAGAAACTAAGTTTGTAAAAGAATATAGGTAAAAACCCCAATTGGCTTTCTTCCCGGGTTTCCCCGTTCGGGTTAATATCTCCCCCGACGGGAGGTATATAGGTGAGTTTGAGGAAATTTCTTCGATTGGTAACATTCACCAGATCAAGACCGATCTCATGAGCCATGCGGAGCCGGTTTATTTTGTAATTGACATTGAGGTCGAAGCGCAAATAGTCATCAAACTGGAATTCATTTCTGTTTGCGTCCATGAATACAATTTCCCTGAAAACCGAGGAAGCTTCCAAATCCACTTCTCCGTACCTGCGGCCTCCGGCTGTAGTGAATTTCGCCCCCGCAAAGAAGGAATTTCCCTTTGGTGATTGCCACTCTTTGCCTCCCAGGATGTTAAGAACATGATTACCATTAAACTCAGTGTCCCTCCAAATTCCGTCTCCACCCACATATTTCGATTCGTAAAGTGAAGCAGTAACCATGTAATAAAAGCCGTTTAAGAAGGGTCTCTCTACGGTGAGTTCCAGTCCGTAATTTTCCCCTTTCCCGGCATTAATTAATTCATCGGGAAACAATCGGGTAAATCCTGATCCCATATTTGCTATTGAATAGGAAGAATTCGAATCGTCGTAGATGGGAATATTATCCAGCTTTTGGAAATAAGCCTCTACTTTTACTCTTATTTTATTCTCTAATCTTTTTTCATACCCGGAGATGAAATGCATGTTTCTTGTGAAGTCAAGGTCACGATTATAGGGGGAAGTCTTATCTCCGCGGTAGAAATACAGGTAGTCGGGTTGGGTTTGACTATGCACTCCAAATGCCAAGCTCCACCTCGCCGATTTCGTAGGAGTGTAATTTATGCTCAACCGCGGCTCAAGCCAGCTTGTGGAGTTGTTTAGGGAGTGAAACTGTGAATGAATTCCCACACTCATATCTATTTCAGATGAGAATTCAGTTTTAAATTGAGCATAGGTTTGGAGTAAAGTTGCTGTCTCCTCGCTATTCCATCGCACCGTATAATTCCCATATTGGGGGTCTGCCTGGTCCCAAACGGTAAGTATGCTATCCTGGAAGTCGTACCACTTATGTTCCAGGATAAAGCCAGCATTGATCAGGTTTTTGGATGGAAATTCCCTGGCAATATCAAAGGTTCCCGCAACTTTATTGGTTTGGAATTGATAATTAATAAACGGGTTATCTGGATCTGCAATAACGTATTTGTTATCGTTATCAACCTGGGTGAGAAAATGTGTGGCCCCTTGTTGACTTGTAGAGTAAGCGATTGCTGCCTCGACAGGTATATTATTTGCAAAAGTCCACTTGGCGTTGAGCCCGGTCATTCCCATGGATGTACGGAATTCCTGATCGCGGTCTACTTCACTGTACGTTCCTTCATTTTCAATGATCTCCTTAAAATCTTTACCACTGACTTTAATACTGATCTTACTGGTTCCTCCAAGTCCGAACAAGTTCATTTTCAGACGGTTGTTTCCAATCAGCTTTACATTAAATGCAGCATCCTGGTATATGGGTAACGCATCGGTGCCAATTTGAATACCGAGGCCATTGAAAAGATCCAGGGTGCTGTATCGGTAAGTCGCCAGGTAACTCGATTTATTTTTTGTGATGGGTCCTTCTGCAAAAAGTTCAGTACCGAGAAAACCCAATTGGCCACTGAACTCATGGTTTTCATCATTACCACTTTTTAGGTTTAGATCAAATATACCCGCCAAAGCATTCCCATATTGGGAAGGGAAGGCTCCCGTATAGAAGGCTGAATTGTCCAGGGTTTTATTATTCAGAATGGACAATGGGCCACCCGTCGATCCCGGTATTGCAAAGTGATTCAGGTTCGGAACAGGAATCCCCTCCACCAGGTTTACTACACCCAGGGGGGAATTGCCCCTGATAATCAAGTCATTTCGGGAATCATCTGCTCCCTGTACCCCGGCAAAATTACTGGCCATCCGGGATGGGTCTCCTCTTGACCCGGCATAGAGGTCAGTTTCTGCTATATTAAAGGCAATTGAACTTACTTTTGTAAAAGCATTACCAGCATCTCCGACCTGCTTGTCCACTATTACAATATCATTCATCATATAGGTATCCTCTTCGAGTACGATCTTGAGGACTACTTCCTTAGCTGAGGTGATGATCACGTTTTCTATCAGCTGATTCCGATACTGGACGCTTTCCACCAGGAAAGACTGACGGCCGACCGGAATACTGGGAATAACAAAATTGCCATCGAGGTCGGAAGCAGTTCCTCTCACATTGACTGAATCTCCTAGCCATTTTATCGTAGCTCCCAGGACGGGTTCACCTAGAAGATCTGTGATTGTTCCCTTTAAATTCTGAGAAGGGACCTGTGCAAGTGATGCAGGTAAATAGAGTAATATGGCGGATGCAATTAATAGGCGTTTCATGACTTAGTGATCTAAAGCGTTCATATTTTTCAACAAGTATTTGAGTACGATTTTCTTCTTTTTCGTGGAAACCAGGGGGCCATTAAGACCGTAAATCCACCTTTTATTCTCATTCCTGTTTTTACTGGCGAACTTTTTCAAAAGCAATTCTAGCCTCGTGTGAGGCAGCAATTTGAATAGATATTTCAATATTCTAATATTCCTGTAATATGCCTTTGAATCGGATTTTTCTAGATCGATAATCCCCGAGATAGCATCAAATAACTCCGGAAGCTTACTGATGTTGTTCTTGGCTAAGATGATATGCAAACGATCAGGTTGAGCCATCCGCTCAACATACCATCCCTGTTTTTCAAGTTGATCTCCAAGAAGTAACGCGTTTACATTATCAGATTTAAATGAAATGATGGGTAACCGGGGATCGGATATTAACTGAAGGTCTTTACTATTCTCAATCCTGGAAAGGGTATAATGGTACGCACTTATCAATTCTTCGGTCATCTTTCGATAACCCCCTTTACCAAGTAGATTAACGGTTGCCCACGCTCCTGCCAGAGTCTGACCCCCGGAAGTACCTGTTATCCTCACTGAACCATAGACTCCCCCCCGCCAGGCTTCGGTGACGAAATATTGCCCCGAACCATAGTCGTGATTTCGGTATAAAATTAAGCTGGATCCCTTTGGGCAATATCCATATTTATGTAAATCCACGCTGATACTGGTTACTCCGTGGCATCTAAAATCAAAGCGTAACTCCGCCCCGGTAATTTCTTCAATAAACGGGATGATCATACCTCCCAAACAAGCATCTACATGAAGTGGGATGTTGTGTTGATCTGCCAGATTGGAAATTGATTCAATAGGGTCAATGATTCCAAAGGGATAGTTAGGTGCTGAAGCGACAATAAGCCCGGTGTAGTTGGTAATTGAAGATTTCAATACCTCCAAATTCATTTGGTAACCTTCCTCAGTTTCACAAATCACAGGGTCCACAGCAAGCAATTCACATGCTTTTTGAAATGCCGGATGTGCGGTATCGGAAATGATCACCTGCATTCTTTCATCTAAACTCCGTTTTTTAAAGTGCTCCTTGGCTGCTTTCACAGCCAATATGATACTCTCTGTTCCCCCACTTGTGAAATGTCCGCCGAAACCTTTAGGGGCATTCAATAATTGACCTATTGATGTTACTAGCTCCTTTTCCATTTTACTAAGGGAATGGAATAGCATGGGATTCAGGGTGCTTCCACCTTCAAAGAGTTGACTGATCTTTCGACGCGCTTGAATAATCTCTTTATCAGGCAGATAGCTAAAACCGAAATACTTACCGTTTTGCCAAATTGTATCTGATTCTTTCAGTGATCTTGCATATCCAATAAGATCTTCTGCTGGAATTCCTTTTTCCTTCATATGCTTTGTTCTTGCTATGAAGGTATCGACTCCTCCCGGCAAGTTATTATTGAATTGATAAGTGCATAGTCTATCGCTTGCAGAATATGCCAGATAAGGGACCTTTGGCTTACCAATTTGCATAAAATGCAAAAAACGATTGGTCTTGTTAGGAGTATGACATTGGAAAGGCTATAAAAAATCCCGAAATTATCACAATAAATCTCTGGCTATGATCGACGAGAAAAGTTTTCAGACCGACCTATTTGATTATTTAAAATCGCATCAAGAACCCGGTAGTTCATTCGTTGATGAAGTTGCGGATGTATTGAGTATTAGTACCGACAGTGCATACCGCAGAATGAGGGGAGATAAGTTCATGTTGCTGCCAGAGTTAATAAAATTGTGTGAACATTTCGAAGTTCCCATAAATGAGTTAGTAGAAGTATCAAACAATAAGCTGGTATCCTTCAGAACTCAATTTATTGAAGAAGATGGAAAATCTATAGATCGACTTTTCAATTCTGTGCTTTCAGAAATGAATAAGGCATCGAATGCCGAATCCGGAGGTTTTATTTTCCTGATCAATGATCTCAATCTGTTTCAACTTCTCCAGGTCCCTGAATTGGCAGCATTCAAATTTTATTTCTGGCAGAAATCAGGATTGGGTTCCGAGGAAATGAAGGATCGTAAATTCAACCTGGACGAGTTGAGTGATGGAAATAGTGAAGTTACAAGGGATATTCTTAAAGCTTACTTGAAGATAAATACCATTGAATTATTTTCATCAGATATAATGAGCAGTGCGATGAAACAGATTGTGTATTATCATGATATGGGATTTATCCCGGATCGCAAGCAAGCCATTTACCTAATGGAAAAACTACTCGAATTATCAGATCATCTACAATATCAGGCGGAAACCGGTCGCAAACATGCATTTGGTTACTCCATTGATCCATCGAATGGAGAATACCTGCTTTATTACAATGACCTTATGACCGTAGATAATATTATTTTGGGAGAATATGATGAAGAAAGGGTATCGTATCTCACCAATAATCTGATCAACGTAATGAAATCTACCAACAAAGCATTCTATGACTATAATAAGAGAATCGTTGAAAACCTCATAAAGCGATCAGAGCTACTCAGTGGCACCTCCGAAAGGAAAAGAACCCATGTGTTTAACAACATCAAAAGCCAAATCAAAGACCAGGTCGGGGCACTCTAACCTAACTTTAACTTTTAACTTTTGCCTTTTGCCTTTTGCCTTTTTACTTCCCACCTCTATTCTTCACCTGCAAAAACAACCGGTCCCGGATCATAATCTACCGGATCCAGGCTCTTGAGAAATGCATACAATGCCCCAAGGTCTTCATCGGTCATCCTGCTGAACGCACCCCATGGCATTGGTGAGTGCTGCACTGCGCGACCTTTGCGGAATCGGGCAATCCAATCATCTACTGAAGGGAATTTATTGAGCACACCTGTTTCGTGTGTAGTGAGGTTAGGCGACCTCGTCATGCTATTAGCCGGCATCCCGAATTTCTGATTGAGATTGACTTCCAGGAATTCACTTCCTCCGGCAAACTCCGGGCCATCGAACTTCATGGACTCGAGGTCAACGCTTGTATGGCAACCTACACAGTTTGCCGCATAGCGTGCCAGGTATTCCCCACGTTCTACGGTTGCTTCCATTGGTGGGGCGGTTACAGCGTTTTGCGGATCTTCAATAGGCTTGAAAAGTGGGTTGATGGTCCTTACGAATTTTCCCAAAAATGAATATTCTGCCGGTTTTACTTCATTGACTACCGGTTCCTGGGCTTTCAGGTAGGAAACAATGGCTACCAGGTCCTCATCGGCAAGATTGTAAAAGGGCATAAGTGGAGGAACCGTAACGGTGCCATCCGGTTTTACTGCATGGCGCATCATTCGGAAAACCGCCCCGTCTTCATACCGGCCGATCCCTGTTTTCTCGTCAGGTGTAAGATTCGGCGGATAAAGAGTAGCGACAGGACCCAGCGGAAAGTTAAGTCCTCCAACAAGGGCAACGTTTCCCGTAGCTTCAGCTTCCAGCACTTGATCGACATTGTTAACATGGCAGTGCACACAGTGGGAGGGACCTTTTACAAGGTATTCCCCCCGGGCAATGACGTCAGAATCATTACTCACTTTTAGATCGGGATAAGCAATGTCGTAGGTTTTATCCCACGAACTTTGAATGTAAACAAAACCAATAACTCCGAGCACAACGATAAGTGCCAGAAGACCAAGGATGATTTTCTTGAACATGATAGATAGGGGTAAGTGGATAGTTTAGGTTACCCTCAAGATAAGAAATTCCGTGAAATTTTAATTAAAGTGTAGTATCGGCGCTACGTTCAATCTCGGTGATACATGTTACCCGTATTACTGTTCCCATCATACAATTGGTTGTCATATCCAGTTCTTCGAAATTGAATTTTATGCGCTGACCATGGTGCAAATTGAAATCCCGCATAGGGTCGGTCCATGCTTGTCCGCTGGCATAGTCCCCGGTAGCACAGAAGCCAATAGTATAAGTCGGTTCATATTTCACACCTGCGTCGGTCTGAAATACGTACCTGCATCCATCAATTTCTGACATATCAAGTACGGTAGCTTCCAACTCACACTTGGGTATCACCTCGATCTCTTCGCAGGCTGAAATATTCAATATGATTATCAGGATAAATAGGCCTCTCATGGGGGTACTAATGCTTTATTATTAGACTCATTCTCCTTGGAATTGGTTGGAATGAAAACCTCGATTTTGCTTTGAGAGGAGTGCTTGATATTAAATCGTGCCATAAATTCCCACTGAAGGGGCGTTGATTAGTAATAATTGCAAAACACAGTCCTCAGAGCTCAAAAACTAATTATTGAAACCCGCTGATCTGCTTCAACTTGCTTCCGATCACTAAAACAAAAACATTATGAAATTGAGATGGAATATATTAATCGGAGTTTTCTTGTGGGGAATTACAGTAATTACCTTTGCACAAGAAAAGAAGAGCATTGCCCTGATAAGTATCGATACCAAGGGTATTGAAATCACAGGAGAAGCCATGGCTAATCTTGTCAGGCTTGAATTGGAGAAAATTGACCGCTTTGAAGTACTTGATAAGTATGATGTGGCCGACCTGATTGTTGATCATAACCTCGATCCAAAAACTGCTTTTGGAAAGACTAAGGTTATAGAGGCAGGGGGCCTACTTAATTCGGACAAGATGTTAACCGGAAGTGCGGAAAAATTTGGGGATAAGATCATTATCATTTTACGATTGATTGATGTGAAGGCCGCCCGAATTGAAAAAACCAGTGTGATGGAATTCCTGGATGTTCAGAAGGAAGTGCAGACGATGGTTAAAATCACATTGAATGAATTGCTCGATATTCCTAATGATCCACACCTGGTGGACCTGCTTATTGATTATAACGTACCTATCACCAACATGAAAACCAACGTGAATTTGAGTGGACCCAGGATGGGGGCTGTCTACTTCATGGGGGAAAATGGAGATCGTTTAAGAGATTCCAAGGATATTGGGGGATATGATATGTTTCCCGTGGCTACAATGTTTGGATATCAGTTTGAAACTCAATATCTGAGTGCGGGTAATTTTCAGGCATTGATCGAAGTAGTAGCAACATTGAACGGACTTGAAACAGGAAAGCTCATACCAAGCATAGCATTTTTAAATGGATTCAGGTTCAATGAGAGTGGCTGGGAATTTGGACTTGGACCAGTGGTGAGAGTGTCAAAAACTGCAGAAGGATATTATGATGACAATGGTAATTGGAATCTTATAAATGGAGATGATAGCCCCGGTTACCCGGTAGTAGAGAGAATTGATTCAAGAGGCACGATGAAACCCTCACTGAGTATGGTCATAGCACTGGGGAAGACCTATAAATCCGGTTATCTGAATGTTCCATTTAATGTGTATTATTCACCGAGAAAGAATGGAGGCATTGTTGGTGTTACATTCGGATTTAACACTATGGCCAAACCTCAATTAAATAAATAAAAAGAGATTATGTAAGTGGTCGTGTCATTTCTGACACAAAAAAAAGCGCAGGATATTCCTGCGCTTTCCTTTTCAGTTAATTTAAATCTCCTATTAATTATTTCCCCCATCCCGGTTCGGACTTCGTTTCGTTGGCCATGTCATCTGCTGTCCGGTCCTGCGACTTTGAGGAAGAACTGCCCTTTCCCTGGATGTCTTTTCAGGGTCCTCGCTTGCCATGTAAGTGAGGATGGCGGTCAGGATTGCATTATTTCGCACATCATCGAATACGATCTTATCATAGGTATCCCTGTTGGTATGCCATGTATAGTTCCAGTATGACCAACTCAGTGAACTCAGTGAGAATGCAGGAGCTCCGGCAGCCACAAAGGATGCATAATCTGAACCTCCACGCCCCGGGGCCCCGGGGAAATTCGTTTCAATATGTGCGGTAATATCCCGTGGAACCTTTTCCAGCCATCTTCCCAGGTACTCATAGGAATGAAGAAACCCCTGGCCTGAAATGTTCACTACGCGGCCTGTGCCATTATCCTGGTTGAATAATGCCTGTAGGTTTTCTACTATCTCCGGATGATCTTCCACAAAAGCCCTGGAGCCGTTTAATCCCTGTTCCTCACTTCCCCAAAGGCCCACGATGATCGTTCTTTTTGGCTCAGGATAGATCTCCTTAAGTATTCTTGCAGCTTCCATCATGGTGATTGTTCCCGTACCATTATCGGTGGCACCTGTGGCACCATCCCATGAGTCAAAATGGGCTGACAATACGATATATTCTTCCGGTTTTTCTGTGCCTTTAATGGTGGCAATTGTATTAAAGGTTGGAACTTTTCCGAGATCACGGGACTCAGCTACTACTTTGATTTTTGGCTTATCACCATATTCTACCATCCTGAAAAGCATTCCATAATCTTCAAGATCGAGATCAATGGTGGGAATATCTTTGGTTCGTGAACTGAATATCTTATTGACACCAAATCCTCTGGACCAGTTTGACTGGATAATGCCTACTGCACCAGCTTCCTCAAGCGCTCCGGGTAGTGAGCGGGTCCCGTACCCCGTTTTCCTGATACGTGCACGCCAGGCTGTCTGTGCCTCAGACTTCATTTCCTGCATTTTCTCCCAGGATTCATCGGTTGCAAATTCCTCCCAGTTGTAGTCAGGCCTTCCGGTAGGTTGATCCATTGAGACCATCACAAATTTACCTTTTACCGTTGGCAGCCATTCCTTGAATGCATTTGAATCGGCTACATCGGGAATTATTACCAACTCTGCTTCCACTCCATTCTTTGGCGTTGGTGCGCTCCAGGCCAGCTGCATTCCACTGAGGGTTCTCACGCGGGGATAAGTCATATCGATATGACAGATTCCTCGTTCCCAGCCCCTCCACTTACCCCACTCTTCATTCTCGGCGTCTATTCCCCAGCTATTAAACTTTTCCACTGCCCAGTTGTGGGCATTTTCCATCTGCGGGGTACCCACCAATCTTGGCCCGACAACGTCCAGAAGTTCATGTGCCAGTACCTCCAATTGTGAATTCTCATTTGCCTCGGCGACAATCTTTTCAACGATTTCATCCGCCGACTGGGCAAAAGATCCACTAATCAGGCTAGCGGATAAAAGGATTAGTAATATTTTTTTCATAGTCATTAATGTAAAATTCGATTGAAAAATCAATTAGTAATTTTTTGAGTTGGGATGGAATAAAAGCTTGATGGGTGGAAGGGTTGATAGGTTGATGGGTAAAAGGGTAGATGTGTAAATGGGAATTTTAAACACTTTAAACTTTTAACTTCTGCCTTCTGCCTTCTGCCTTTTTACTTCCCTACGGTTCAATACTACTCCCATATTCCATCAGAAAGGTAAAGAAGTCGGCCACTTCCACCATGTTCTTTCCCCTGAATCGAATAGTATGTGAGTCAATTTTTTCTACGAGTGAAAGATATCCGAGAGCCTCTACCGGCCGATAATGTTTGAAACTTACATCAAACTCCACCTCTCCATCAATTTTCACTGGCTTGATTTTATTAACATTGCCTATAGCCCTTTTAGCACTCTCCCTTATCATTTTGGCAGCTTTTGAGGGGGTATAAGTTTTGGCAGAATGAAATCCGTATGCCTGTTTAACAACGGTTGTCTCTATATTCGGTATCAGTTCTCTAACCTCAGCGGTGGCATATTCATCGCCAGTCACCATGACGATGGGGACATTGAAATGACCTGCAAGATATGCTGCATAAGTTCCCTCGCTAATGGATACACCATTGATCTTTACGTCCGTCAAGCGCGCACTTGAAAATGTATGCGCCCGAACACCATTGACGTTCGA
>JAHEKQ010000002.1:0-33774 GCA_024638265.1 Flammeovirgaceae bacterium | reverse complement strand
TATCAAAATAATCGCATCGAAACTGTCATCCAGCCCACCCATCATACCAAACCTACGGGGCCATGACCTTATAATCTGTACATCTTCAGGGAATTGCTCGATGAGTAAATTCTGACCATTCCCATGGGAATCAGCGATGACAATTTCGGTAGCGCCGGCGTCCCTTGCACCTACCATGGCCGCAAGGGCTTCATTGGTCATAAACTGCCTGAAGCGTTGATATTCGAACCCTGATGGACCGAGTTGTTCCCCGGTAACTACACCTGCAATACCTTCCATATCGACAGAAATCAAGACTTTAAGCTTGTTCTGGCTAAATGATGTTATAGAAAGGACCAGTACTAAGAAAAAAGCAGATAGAATTCTCATGACAATTATAGAACGCTGACCACCAGGGTCCCTGCCTTGCCGTAGGAATTTCCGGAGGTTTCTTCACTTACGAGCTCAGAACCATCTGCCATTTTTACCTTGAGTTCCAGGTGAAAAGTGCCCACCGGAGCTTCATAAGGAACCGGTATCTGAGCTTCCCACTTGCGGTTCTTTTTTTCGTCCACAGACTTCAGGACATAAGGAGGAACATCATAAGGAAATTCCCTTACAATAAACTCCATGCTTTTAACATCCCTGGCTTTTCCCTTCAACTGGACGGTTATGGTAGCAGTTTGCCCGGGGGATAATTCAGTACTGGATGCGGAAATACTTTTAACCTTTGGCCCTCCGGCAAATATCAGCAGCGGAAAAGCCATAACGATAAGAATTAGAGCAGGTTTCATATTTATTAATTTGGATTAAGGTATGTGCACTAAATATACGATTTGCACGTATTTCACCATAAAATAATGGTATGTAAGTCGAATATATGGATGATTGGAATAGAATTCCCCACCACTCGCATAAAACAAAGTGTTGAACTAGGGGGTTGTTACGATATTGCAATCACAAAGGTTAAATGCAATGTCAAAATCACTCAGAATACTGCTTATTCTATTTTTCTCGTCCTTATTAGTGACAACCTATGGTCAGATACCGAGAGGAGAGAAGCTAAAGGTTTTCCTGGATTGCCAGAATACCCGGTGCGACCAGGATTATTTCAGGTCCGAGATCAATGTTATTGATTTCTTCCGTGATCGACTATTGGCAGATGTTCATGCATTGGTGACAGCCAACCGGAACCCCAGCGGTGGAAGAAATTACCAGATGATCTTTTTTGGCCTCAATGATTTGGAGGGTGTGAGGGATACGATCAACTTTACCACGGGTGTGAATACAACAGATTTTGAACAGCGGGATGATATACTCAATAACCTGAAACTCGGCCTGCTTCCCTTTATAGCTAAAACTTCTTACGCAAAGGACATTTACATTGATATGAAGGTGCCGGGATTGGAGGAAGTGAATCGGCCAGCTGAACTCGCTGATAAATGGGACTACTGGGTCTTCAGGCTTAGTGGAGATGGGAGCTATGAAGAGGATGCTAATTACTTGAGGTTGAATCTTTCAGGAAGGGCAATAATTAGCCGGATTACGGAAAAGAATAAATTTTTCTTGTTCACCAGGACTAGTGAAAGATCACGAAGGTTCAAATTTGCATCCGCCGATGAAGATGATCAGATCGTTGTTACCAACTATTCAACTTCAATGTACAACCAGTATGTTATCAGTATTTCTGACCACTGGTCGGTGGGATACGAAGCGAGTTACCGGCACGATACATTCGAGAATTTTAAAAACCGGTTAACGGTATCTCCCGCTGTTGAATACAGTATTTTCCCTTATAAGGATTTCAATACGAAGTTTTTTACCGTGCGTTATTCAGCGGGTCTATGGGCTTCTCAATATATTGATTCCACTATTTACAATAAGATCAGCGAGAATCGTTGGAGGCAGCAAGTTGAAATGAACGCCGATTTCAATCAGCCTTGGGGTAACGTAGGAGTAGGAGCGAGGTTCTCTCACTTTCTCGATGATATTACGGTAAATAATTTAAGATTGGAGGCCGATGTGGAAATAAGGATCACGGGGGGCTTGTTTGTGAATTTCAATATCAATGGTAGCCTGATCCATGATCAGATCAATCTTCCCAAGGGCCAGGCTACAGAAGAAGAAGTTCTGACCCAATTGCGGCAATTGCAGACCAATTACGATTTCGGAACCCGTTTTGGGATTAGTTACCGGTTTGGATCCAATATTAATAATATTGTTAACCCACGTTTTGATGATTAATACAGGCTATTCCTAAACAATTTCACTTCTCCGGTATTTATACTTTTATGAATAAGCGAGATTTCATTAAAAATACCGGAGCCGCGGCACTGCTGTTATCACTCGGGATTCCTCTTGAAAGTTGTTCAAGTGAAACGATTATACCAGCAAGCCCCAATAACAACAATGGCAATAATGGAGGGAACGGAATCACTATCGACCTCAATTCGGGTTCTTATTCTGCCCTTAAAAATGTAGACGGGTGGGTTTTGGACCAGGCCAATGGCTTGCTTCTGGTCAACGTTTCTGGAAATATTAATGCTTTCAGCAACATTTGCCCTCACCAGGGTTGTACAACTGCATGGTCATATGCAGGTACTAAATTTACCTGTGGGTGCCATGGTGCTGAATTCTCGAATAGCGGTTCATTAATTGCCGGACCTGCTACAAGAGGGCTCACACAGAGATCTGTAAGTCGGCAGGGAGATATCCTGACAATCAGCTGATAACTAACGTATTCTCAGGATCGAGATATAAAAGTCTAGATCGGGCTTAATCTCAGTTACCTGGTATGGAATTGTATTCCATTTGCCGGGAACAGGGTTTATTCGCAAACTTTCCGACCCTTCCAATAATATATCCAATGGCATATTGAAGCCAGGAACTACCTGTCCCCATCTGAAGAATAAGTTCCCATCTTCGATATAGTACTCTAGACTTGGAACCCTGAAATCGCGTAAATATTGGTCAAAGACCTTAGACAGATCAATACCTGATTTTGCACTAATGTATTCCTCTACCTGGGATGTGGATACCGTCTGATGATAAAACTCTTTATTTAGCCCTCGAAGTATTTCTCTCCAGGTATCATCATTATCAATAATACTCCTGATGGTATTTAACATATTACCACCCTTATAGTACATGTCACCGCTTCCCCTCGCGTCAACGCCATAAGGTCCGATTATCGGTTTATCGTTTTGTATTCGTGCCCGGGTGCCTCTCACATATTCCTGCCCTGCAGATATATCCCAATGATACTCGAGAAACAAACTCTCCGAGTAATTGGTAAAGCTCTCATGAATCCACATATCTGCGGCATCCCGATAGGTAATGTTATTAGCAAACCACTCATGCCCTGCCTCATGTATAATGATGAAATCAAATTTCAATCCCCAACCTGTACTACTCAGGTCAGTTCCCCGATATCCATTGATATAGTTGTTGCCATAGGTAACAGAACTCTGATGTTCCATGCCCAGGTATGATACCTCAACAAGTTTGAATCCATCTTCATAAAACGGATAAGGGCCAAACCAGTGTTCGAACGCCTCCATCATTTTGAGTGCATCCATAAATTGTTCCTTAGCCTTTTCGAGATTATAAGGCAGTACGTAATAGTCCAGAGTAAGCTCACCTTTCTCCCCCGGGTATTTTTCAGAAAAGTGAACATAGTCCCCAACATTTATATTGACACCATAATTATTGATTGGATTAGATACGAACCAGTGATATTTATTACTGCCGTCCCCCATTTTTTCAATTCTCCTCAACCGGCCATTGGAAACATTCATTAGTCCTTTCGGGGCTTTCACGCTAATCAGCATGCTGTCAGGTTCATCATAGGGGTGATCCTTATTGGGCCACCAGACACTAGCCCCGATACCCTGGCAGGACGTGTGGATCATGTCTTTTCCGTTATCGTCTTTTACCCAGGTGACACCACCGTCCCATGGCGGACGTACCGCCTCTTTCGGGACTCCTCCATAAAACACCTTTATCCAATGCCGTTCCCCTATATTTTGTGCTTTTCTCAAGGCGACGAAGTGGGCATTTCCCTCCGACTTGAAAAGAAGAGGCTTCCCCTCTTCATCTTCTATTTTCCTGATGATTAAGGGTTTTTGAAGATCAACCTGTAACATAGATGGAGCATTTATGACCTCGTATTCTATAAGCACACTTCCCTCCAAGGATTTGTCTTCCGGCTTGACTTCAACATCCAGGTGATAATATTTCAAATCCCACCATTCCCGTTCAGGGGTAATACTGCCCTTGAGACTGTCCCGTCTTGTGAAATCCTGTTGTTGGCCCCAGATCAACAGACTCAGGATCATACCTATAGTTAGAAGTAAAGCTTTTTTCATCATCAATCAATTACCATTTTTCCTATTACCTTGTTTCCTGCCAGCCATCCATTCTTTTTATCCTTCCATCTCAATGTATAATATGGGGCATTACTTAGCTTTTGCCAGGTCATCCCCGAATCATTGGAAACTGATATTCCACGGAAACCCACAGCCCAAATTGGGGTGTTCGAATTTCCCGGAAGATACCGAACACAACTCCTGTAATCAATTTCCCTGCCATCAGCAACCAACTCCCATGTCCGGCCACCGTCTGAGGTGATTGCTTTGTTCCCGTAATTTCCTTCCGGGGCCTGATAATCCCCTCCGACAATTATTCCATTCATGGCATCCCTGAAATCAAGGCTGAATATCCCTTCAGAGGTGCTATCGGCATTAAGAGGTGTCTTGAAGACTTTCCAGGATTTACCGCTATCGGGACTGTAGAGGATCCTGGATTTAGTGGTGCCCATCCAGATTTCGGTTCCGATCATTTTCAAGTTGGTATCGCTGGCTGCAAAAAAACCTTCCCCTTGCTCGGAGGGCGGAAGAATTTCGCAGGAGACTTTCTCCCAGCTTTTGCCTCCATCAATGGTCGTCACCACAGAGAGGCAGCCGTTGTGTGTATCACCAACAGCCATACCGAAAGTATCATCGGCAAATTCAAGGGCATCATAAAATATCCCATCTCCATCCTCCCTGTAAACCAATTCCCAGTTCTCACCATAATCTGTCGTACGAAATAATAAGGCCGGTGATTCAATGGATAAAAGAAAGACGGCTTTCCCATTGATGGCCAGGGATCTGAAATGTGGGAATTCTCCTTCAAATTCGAGGGTTTTGATTGTCCAGGACTCTCCATCATCAACTGAATATCCCCAAGTCCCACCTGAACCGGCAAACCAAATGTCGCCTGATTCCGAGATTTCAAGTGCCCTGACACTGGCCGGGACCTCCCGACTTGTAATAGAAATCCCGGCATATTCCGGATTTGCCCGGGTATTATAGATATAGGAGGACTCCTGCCGCTCCGAACCAACACCTTGCATTATCAGGCTATCGTTCATTATTTGAATTTGCCATTCACTGTCATCACCGGAACCTGCATCGCTATCTAGAGTCAGGATACCGTCATTTACCGAAAATGCTCCTGTATTCCTTCCGAGGCTGCCTCCACTTGTAAAGGAAAGGTCCTCATTAAATATTATCCAGCGGTCGTTATACGGATTAAGATCTGAGGTTCTGTCTTCATTGAATATGATAACATCCTGCATTTCCCACTTTCCTTGTAAAGCTGTTTTAAGCTTTGAGTCCTTGTTTTCACAGGATAAAAACCCTAAGAGAAGAAGTGTATAAAAGGAATACTTGCCCATTGCAGGCAAATATAATTGAGATTATCGAAGTGGTTCAGAATAAAGTGTTTAAGTCATTACCACTTTTACTAACCACAGGATCAGGTAGAGACCCAAGCCGATGCCTCCAAAAAGGAAACCAAACACAAAAATTGCACGGATGAGCCCAACCTGTATTCCGGACTCATATGACAGCCATTGACAAACACCGAGTATCATACCTCTATCAACGAAGCAGACTGATACAATGTTGTCAATGCAATTCCATTAGGATAATATATTGATGTCCCATGTAAGGTCCAGGTCCGTTTCGCCGTCACTGGATGTAGTTGTAGCGGATTTGATATTGGGCTGATGCTTTAATATTATTCGGAATGTTCCTGATGAAGGAGTGCCTGTTGTCCAGTTGGTTTCCAGTCCTACAGGATCCTGGTTGGCATCAAAGTCTACGTAGTTTACAGGATCAGTCCTGTTATCGATATTCCCATTTCCGGTGGGTGATGCAAATACGTCCCCGGTCCAACCGAAAAAGAACATGTGTTCGTCGTCCTCTTCAGCGATTTCATCGGTAATACTCTCACCGGCTATTGAATTGTCTACTGTTATCGTAAGAACATAAGAAGTTCCTTCCGCGAGGTCAATCGGGCCACTGACTTCGATGCTGTTTGGTCCTTCTCCATCAGGATCTTGTGCGCTTGCAGTTATTGGTGTGCCACCAGCAGCAGGGGTAAATGTGAGTGTGACATCCGTAATAATTTCCTCTTCATTCTCCGGTTCAGGATCTTTCGGGTCACAGGAAAATCCCACAAATGAAATTGTAAGAATAAGAGCAATGAATGGTTTAATGGTTTTCATTATCGTAAACAATTAGAATTTATATTTAAGTGATACTTCAAATTCCCGACCCTGTTGGTCGGCAAAATATCTCATTCGGTCAGTATAATTGCGGTAATTTGTGTTGAATATATTTTTTAAGCGAAGGGACCAGCTTACACGCTTAAGCGAAGCGTCCCAACGGATGTTTCCAAGATAAAATCCCCCGGGAGGTGCTATAAAATCGAAGGTTGAATTATCATCCTTGAAAATGTCATTTCCATTTGAATTGGCTTCAAGAATTTGATTAATGCTGATAACCCTGGGCGATTGGAAATACTGAAACGTGTAAGAGTTATTTAAAGTAATACTTGATTGAAGGAATAACTTACTAGGAATTTCATAACTAAAATTCAGTTCCATTCGCATGGGTGGCATTTCTACAAATACATCTTTGTTTGATATGTCCCTCGCCCATAGATAAGAAGCCTTGGTTTCAATATCCATTTTTTCAGTGGGGTGCAGGTTCAGCGCAGCGTCGATCCCTGCAATGAATGCATCTGTTTGTTCGTAAACAAAATATGGGAAAGCTCCCCGGACAGTATTGGTTATTCCTGCCGGCCGCATATAAATGAAGTTTTTCAAGAAGTTCGCGTAAGCGGCAATATCCCATTGGTATTCGTGCTTATTATTTTCGAGACTATTGATCCATTTAAATCCCACTTCTGTTTTTATAAGTTTGTCTTCTTCCTCCAGGATATCACCAACGATCACATTATTTGATTCATCTTTTACGTAGCGCCATAAGCCATACATGATAGACGCCTGATGCTTCCCGTAGCTGTATAGCTCAGAAATATTTGGTGGTCTCCAGGCGGTCCCCAGGTTAGAACGAAATTCTAAATCAGACATGGACTTCCGTAATCCAATGGATCCCGTTACCTGGGAGAATGATAATCTGTTTGAATAGAGATCATTGTTTGGTTGGCGTCCCCTTATGCTTGAGAATTGATGGTCATATCTTAGTCCGGCTTCAACAGTTGATTCACCTACTTCAAGCTGTTCAATAAGAAATATGCCAAAGCGCGATTGGAAATAATTAGGAATAAACGGAACCGTATTTGTCCCCGGAATATTTTCATTCAGTTGTATTGAACCTTGAATACCGGCGCTACCGGTTACAGAACCAATAGAGGGATGATTCCAATCAATATCCAGGCTGTGTGTAGATAATTTGAGATCAATGGCAGGTATTTCATTATTGGCCCCCCGTCTTATATCCAATTCTTTCCGTCTGTTTACCTGGTATGCATATTGAATACTCAGATCCTGTTCAGCATTGGCAGTCATTCCTTTAATTTGAATCATATCATGCGTCACTTCCTGACGGGGTGTATTCAAAGAAAAGGAAAATGGCATGGTTTCCGGAGGAGTTTCACTTGACATAGCAACAGCAAGATCGGTCAGGTTTCCATTTACTGATCCCCTGAGTATTCCCAGGGTTTGATCAAAATGGCTATATCCAAGATCAAATTCGAAGGAGCCCATATGGTAATGCAGACTGGTACCAAAACTACTTTCCCGTTTTCCCGTGTTGGTCAATATATAATCAGGGGCGCGTAAATCGCCCTGTTTTAGTACCGAACCGTAAGCCGATGCGATTACCCTGTCCCAGCCCTGGGTTAGGCGGAGGGCAATTTCTCCGGCTCTCCCATTGGTATTTCCACGTGTCTGCAATTCTCCTTTGAACCCGGAATGCAGTTCGAGCTTGGGAGGATCAATAAGTATTACTCCTCCAAGGGCATCAGGTCCGTATCGAACTGTGGCAGCACCCTTTACAATACTCAGGCTACCCATGTGTGTTGGGTCAATTTCCGGTGCGTGTTCTACCCCCCAATTCTGGAATTCATGACGTACTCCATTATTGACGATCAATACCCTGTTGCTGTGTAGACCATGAATTACAGGTTTCATTATGTTTTGGCCGGTCGATATCATTGAAACACCTGTTATTCCAGACGCTGCCTCTGCGAGGCTCAATGACCTGCCAGCTTCCAACTCCTTACCTGAAAGTGTTTTCAAAGGTGTTGAAATCATATTCGTGGGCACGGTTTCCCCTTCGATAATTACTGACTCAAGAATCTTATCATCGGGGGCGAGGTAGATCACACCCATTTCATGGAATATGTCGTGATGGTGTTTCAGTGTTTGATATCCGACATGGGAAACGATGAGGTCTATTTCGATCCCGCAGATTTTATCGAGGGTGAATTCCCCGTTCTCGTCAGTTAATGTGCCCCGTGTTGTCCCCTGTAATTGTAACGTGGCAAATGGAATTGGCTCCCTGGTATGAGCATCCATTACCTTCCCCTTCAATACATAGTCGCAGTTATCCTGTCCGTTAACGAGGAACGAAACCAAGATCAGAAACAATGATATCGTTAGTTTAATTTTCACTGCAGTCGCTGCAAATACCTTTTAATAGAAAGTTCTTTTCCGTTACACGATATCCCGGTACTTCCAGTTCCGGGACATCAAGATCAATACATTCAGTTTTACCACAACTCATACATTCGAAATGAATATGTTCATGCTGATGAACCTGTGGAGAACAGGTATCGAAGCAAACTCCATAAGTCACATTTCCGGTATCACTTGGAATTTTGTGTAATACCCCCTTTTCAGTAAAGGACTGTAGTGTACGGTATAGGGTGACCCGGTCCAGTTCATTAAACCGGAACTCCAGATCCCTATGAGAAAGGGCTTTTTTCTCATCCAGGAAATACTGCAGGATCCCAATACGACCTTCAGTGATCCTGAGCCTGTGCTTTTTAAGAATGTTCCGGATATCTTCCATTTTCCTCCCAAAGTTCAGTGTATGAATTGTCGAACGCAAGAAAATGCAACATTATTGCATCAATTAGTTATTGATGGTTATAATTTTCTTTATGTGGCAAATTGATCTAACATCTTGCACCAGCAGTTGTACTGAATTATTTTCGCAACATCATGTCGTCGAAGCTCATAGACATAGAAAAAGTGATTGCCTCCAAAAACCCGAGGTTATTGAAACTACTTCCCGGTTTTGTGATCCGCTATCTCAAAAAAGTTCTCCACCAGGAAGAGTTCAACCAGATTCTAAAAGAGAACAAGGATCTCTATGATGCGGATTTTGCCGATGAGATTATGGATCGCTATCGGATAGATGTCAGTGTTGAGAATATCGAAGGGATTCCTTTGGATGGAGGTGTTATCATCGCCTGTAATCATGCTTTAGGAGGACTTGACGCATTGGCTATGGTTCATGTTTTTAACAGGCGTCGCCGCGACATCAGGTTTATAGTCAATGACATTTTGCTTAATCTTGAGAACCTGAGCGGGCTGTTTGTGGGAGTCAATAAACATGGTGCCAATGCCGTAACTTCTCTACAGCAAGTGAATGAATTGTTTGAATCCGATAAGGCCGTTTTTATTTTTCCGGCAGGATTGGTAAGTAGGAAAATTAAAGGCAAGGTTAGGGATTTGGAATGGAAGAAAACTTTTGTGACCCGGGCCAGAAAATACGGAAAACCGGTGATCCCCGTATTTGTCAGTGGTCACTTATCCAATTTCTTTTATCGTTTGGCTAATTTCAGGAAAGCCCTGGGTATCAAAGCCAACCTGGAGATGTTGTATCTTCCAGATGAGCAATTCAAACTGGTTGATTCAAAAATAAACATCACGGTAGGGGATGTCATTACCCCGGAAGAGATGAACGATGGGCGTAACGACAAGGAATGGACAGAGGAAATAAGGAGAAGGGTTTATAAATTAGGGGAATGAATCTCGATTATATCATAGAGCCTGTAAGCAGGGACTTACTTAAAAAGGAATTGAATGATGAAACCTTTGTCAGAAAGACGAACAAGGGGTATAACGAAATCTACATAGTAAACCAGCACAACAGTCCCAATGTAATGCGGGAAATCGGCCGTTTGAGGGAATTGACTTTCGCCACAGCAGGTGGGGGCACAGGAAAAGAGATTGATATTGACGATTTCGATATCTCGAACAATTGCTATCAACAGCTTATTGTATACTCTCCCGATGATGATGAAATTACCGGTGGCTACCGCTTCATAGATTGCAGTACGGTAATAGATACACAACCATTGGAGTTGTCGACTTTTCATTATTTTGACTTCTCTGAAAAATTCCAAAATGATATTCTTCCAAATACGATCGAGCTGGGAAGGTCATGGGTACAACCTCGATTCCAACCTACCGTTAATCCTCGCAAAGGAATATTCGCCCTGGACAATCTTTGGGACGGACTTGGGGCGATAACAGTTGATTATCCTCATATCGATTATTTCTTTGGAAAAGTAACGATGTACACGAGTTATAACCAGGAAGCAAGGGATGCTGTCCTTTCCTTTATGAATTACTTTTTTGAAGATAAGGAGCGACTCGTATGGCCGCGGATCCCCCTGGGCATATTGACTGATGTATCCGGTTTCCTGGAGGAGATTAGTGGCCTGGACTTTAAGCCCGCCTTGAGAATTCTTTCAAGATTTGTACAGGAAAGGGGAGAGGTAATACCTCCGCTAATCAATAATTATATGCAGCTATCGCCAACCATGAAGTCTTTTGGTACTGCAAAGAATGAAGATTTTGGAGATGTAGAAGAGACTGGTATTATGGTTACGATCGCTGACGTTTTCGAAGAGAAAAAATCACGCCACATTGATACCTATATGTCGTGACTTACCATTGAATCCCGAATCTCAATACTTATTAAATCCTCCTGAACCTTAGCGAATTTCATTTATGATAGTAAACAGCCTACCCAGGTCCTCTTCTTTCCTGGGTTTCAGTTTGTTATCCTTTATTATTTCTTCAGCCGAATATCCGTGAGTGCCGAAAAATGAAACTATGGAGCTCTTGTTTAAGCTGATGGGAATAATTTCTTGTTCACCACATGTGGCAAAATATTCAGCCGCCAGGTTAACAAATCTTGCCGGACTACCGGATTGATAGCTGCTTTCGGCTGCTTCCTCGTCTTTGAATTCAACCAGCTCGCGTTTATACAGGTTACAACGTCCCTCTACCAGGAGCATCATCCATGTTTCCTTTATTCCATTTCCCGATTCATAGCGTTTGTATTGATAGATACGGTTATTCAGATAGATTCTCTCGACTATGAGAGGATTTATCAGTTCTTTGATGATCTCGTTTTCCACATACTCAATCTCATTGGTATAAGCGTTAAACCGCATATACCTTTTTAGGCTATCAGAATTCGTAGTGATCAGGCTCCCGGAAATAAGCTTGTCCTTATGATACGGACTTCCCTGGATCCTTTCGTAAGGAATTTTACGTTTGATCGGAGTGGGATTGCCAAGATATTCTACTCCATCGATGGAAAGATAGTTTTCCGTGGATTGGGAGAATAGATCACCAACCGAGAGTACAAATATCAGGAATACAATAGTCTTCATAGTGCTTGTTTTAGGATCCATTGAGATAGCGAAAAAGCTTAACTATATCTTTCTCCCTTCGAAACTTGATCTTGTTATCCCGGATGAAATCTTCAATTGACCTGAGATCCCCTGAAGCCAATTTTCGTAGCTGTAATCCTGTGCCCGTAAAGGGTTCAAGCACCTGGTTGGGGCAGCTGTAGTAGAAATCTGGTGACAACTTCACAAATCTGTGGGGAGTTTTCTGATGGAAGCTGGTCTTGGGAGGTTCCTCGGGTTTGAATAGTACAATTTCCCGTTTCAACAATCGGCAATTTCCATCTACCAATACAACAAAGAATCCCTTATTCACCTTGAAGTTCTTGCTATAGCTTTCGTATGTATATTTAATTCCGTTTACAAAAACAGCCGACACCTGATTAGGATCCGCCAGGGCCAGAACCTTATTATTTTCAACATATTCAATTTCATCGGTATAGGAATTATACCTCAGGTACTTTCTAAGCGTGTCATCATCGATGATTATTCTACCCATTACAAGGTTATCATTATGGTATGGTGATCCCTTTATTAAACGGTAAGGTATACTTCTATCAATTTTTACCGGATCACCCCAGAAGATCTGACCATCTGCGGCCGATGTAGTGGGTGTTTGAGCCTGAATAGGGCTCAAGGCAAAAAAGAATGAAAAGAAGGATAAAACGGTTTTTCTCATACTCCCCTGTTGTGATGAGATGAATTTACAAAATTACCATGTCGAATTGCGCTCTCATGGGTTAAATGGCTATTTACTTTAAAAAAAAATACGGTATCTTATCGCAATAATCAATACCGTGGACTACAACAAGGCGCAAGCGGAATGGCACCAGAGCATTGAAAGGGATCTCAACGAGAAAATCGATGAAATTGCAGATCGCCTTCATGCTATTCAATCTGGTTTTGAATCTATAATAGGCCAGCGGGGAACAAAGAAAAAGCGCGATGAAACTAATTTCAAACTGCTTTTACTTGATTTACTGCGCAACCACTGCACAGAGTTATCAGCCGGAAATTTTGAATCGGTCCATTACAACTGGTGGGATACTTATTTATCAATAAGTTCTGAAATGCCGGCAAAAATTAAAAAAAGGCAGCATCCGGAAAGGTTTACCGGCAGCAGTACCTCAACAAAAGGTCGCATCTTAAAACCTTTCAAAATATTTTTCTTTAATCTGGGTAATTTACCCCTCAAGCTCTTTAAAAAAACTCCAAAGCCATGGATGCATGTGGTGAAGGTAAGGCCACTATTCAATAGGATATTCTTTTGCGATTTCTTACCTCACCTGGCCAGATACGATCAACTAATCACCAAGACCTTTACGGAAGTAGCCCTTGAAATTAAGATATGGGAAGAGAGTGGCCGCTTTGATGATTCCCTGGAATCTGTGGATGTCGACTCCAGTGTCAAAGTGCTCCGTAAAAGGATTAAAAAAGAGTTAAACGAATATTATGATAGTGCCATTAAGCGGTTTGAGAATGAAATGCTGTTGGCCGGAACTATTGAATATGATAACCACAGGCTAAGAGAGTCTAACGAGCGTGATAGGATACTCCGGGAAAAGAAGAAGTGGAGTGAGTCTTATAATAGCTGGAACAATGTTGCATTTATTGAATTTGAAGACTGGAGGTCCGACCTTGAAATTCAATCTTTGATACTCTCGGTGAATGAGCTGGCCAAGACCTATCAAAACAAAAGTAAAAAATGGAAAGACACCCTGGTAAAATCTTTTATCCAGGAAATGAGTAGCTATGTTGAGGATGAGCTTAAGAAATTTCAGCATAAGAATATTGACCTGGAGAAAGAGATCAAGGCTTCTCAATACCGGTTGAATAAGGAGTTCAATATGAAGCTTCTGTTACCGTTCCAGGACAGCCTGTCAAAAAACTCCCTATTGAATATGTTGGATCAACTCGACTACGAGATCAGGTCCAGGATCGATGGCATTAGTGAAAATTATTACGTTGTCAAGGATGCCGATAATGAAGGGCCATATAGAGGCTCAGACATGGTGAAGGTCTCCAACCTTGACCTTATTTCTTTTGAGATAAGGCCCAAACTGACCCGCGCACTTGAAAAGATAAAATCCGAAGTACGAAACAATATTGTTTCCTGGACCCAGGAAGTAGGCGACCTGGATGAAATTATCACATACTCATTGAATACTGCGATATCGGAAATTGACAATGAAAATGCAGAGCCCCAGAAGATGGTAATTGAAGGGATTGAGCGTTCTGTCAGAAAAGTGCAATCAATCCAGGAACAACTGGAAAAAACACACCTTTCCCACCTGGAGGAATTCAATGGAGAAATTCAGCTTTTTACGTCTGAAATCGATAAACTCACCGACAATGACAACGTAAGAAGTCTACAATTCAGATTGTCCAAGGCCCGGGCCATTGAGAAATCGGAGGAATACAAAAAGAGGCTCCGGGCAAAGTGGGGGAATTGGAGGCTGGTCCTTCTCAATTTGTTCAAGGTAGTTTGGAACAGGACGAAACGAATCTACGGTCGCCTTAGGGGAAATATTATTTTATCGGAAGCTACCGGAGAAAATATCCGGGGAGTATCTGACTTCATTTCGGCCTCTGATGAGAAAATTGCATCCTTACCCCTTATGTACCGCCGGCTTTATGCCATTGAGCCGTTGACAAATGATTTCCTCTTTGAAGGCAGGGAAAAGGAAATTAAGTCCGTCGCTGAATCATTTGAAGCCTGGAAAATCGGAAGGTACGCCTCTGCCTTACTGGTTGGCGAGAAGTGGAGTGGTCTCACGACACTTGTCGAACACCTGCAGAATAATTTACCCATCCAGGTACCAGTATCGAGATTTTCGGGAAAGCAATACAAGTATTCGGGCAAATCAATGATAGAGTGGTTTTCAGAATCAATTGACTGCCCAACTACATCAGCTTCAGAGTTGATCAGTAAGCTCAACGAATCACCCGGCCGAATGATCATATTGGAAGATATTCAGCATCTATTTATTAGAAAAATAGGGGGACTAAAAGACCTGAATGACATACTCAGGGTGATTTCGAGCACGCAGAAGAAAGTCTTTTGGCTTTCAAGCATATCGCTTCTGGCGTTCCGTTACCTCGAGAAAACAATGAGGTTGTCGGGGGTATTCAGTTACGTAGTACACCTGGAAGAACTCAAGGATGATGATGTACGTGCAATTATCCTGAAGAGGAATCGGATCAGTGGTTTTGAAATTAAATATGAGCCGGATGAGAGGATTCTCAGCGACAAGAAATTTAAAAAGCTCGATGAGAAAGGAAAGCAGCAATACCTGGAGGCGAGATTCTTCAGGCAGCTGAATAGTTTTTCGAAGAGCAATATCAGTATGGCTTTACAATATTGGTTACTGTCGACCAGGGAAATAGACCAACACGGAATTGTGATTTCTGCTTTTCAGCCACCCGATTTCAGTTTTCTTTACCATATGGATGACAGTCGTTGCCATATTCTTTACGCTCTGCTCTTACATGATGGCCTGGAGACCAGGGAACTGGCGGATGTCCTATATACATCATACTCTAATCTCGACAGGGTGCTTCTGGAAATGGAAGAGGATGGTCTCATCGGTCATGATGGACAGGGATATAGAATTAATACATTGATTTTCCGGCCGGCAATTCAATTGCTGCAATCAAGAAATATGATCTTATGAGATACCGGGCATTTATAGTTCTTATGATCTTTTCTATCCCCTTGTGGGGACAGGATTCACTGGTGACTGACAGTCTGATGGTTCCTGATACGGTTATAAGTCAGGTAATTGTCAAAGATACCTCCGCAGCCGTCACCCCGGCAAAAGATACCGCGAGGACTAAGCGTCCAGACGTACTTGAGGCACCTGACCTCTCGGAGATTTTTTCGGTATATAAAATCATTTGGGCTATCCTATTCATAATAGCGGGTTATCTCGTAATACGGTTTATCGGCGGTATTCTCAATCGCTTTGCTGAGCGTTCAACTAAGTACAGGATTGCCATAAAAAGCCTGATTCCTATTGTCAAAATCCTGGGTTGGACATTGTTAACCATTATCATAGTGGCAGGTATATTCCAGCCACCCGCAGCAACAATTTTGGCCTTTTCAGCTTCGATAGGTGTCGCTGTTGGATTTGCCTCACAGGATGTTCTCAAAAATATATTTGCCGGAATTGTCGTTTTGATTGATAAACCCTTTGCTACGGGTGATAAAATAGAGGTGGGCAATTATTATGGTGAAGTTGTGGAAATTGGCCTGCGTTCAACCCGTATTGTGACTCCGGACGATTCTCTAGTATCCATACCCAACAATGAGATCATGAATGGGTCAGTGTCCAATTCAAATGCCGGGGAACCCAATTGCCAGGTGGTGGCAGAAATATATCTCCCGATTGATGCGGATACGGTACTTGTTCGGGAACTGGCTACTGAAGTGGCTATGGTCTCCAAATACGTCTATCTTGACAAACCTATTTCTGTTTTATTTTTTAATGAGATCAAGGAAAGAAAGTCATACCTCAAAATGAGATTGAAGGCTTATGTTTCAGATATCAGGGATGAATTCAGTTTTAAAAGTGAAATGACCGAACAGACCGTCAAAAAGCTGGTAGAAATGGGAATATTAAAGAAGGAAGAATGAAGAAACTGATATTACTATGGGTCATTGTATTTAGCACCCTTTCACTGAAGATTTATGCGCAGTTACCAGAGATTGAACCGGACTATATTAAGCAGGTAAATAAGCTGGCAAAATCGAAGTTGGTAAAAAAGGCATTCGAGATAATACTCAATGAGAATGATAATACGCTCGACGATCTCATTACTTTGACTGAAATACCGGCACCGCCATTTATGGAGGAAAAGCGTGCTGAAAAATTTGCCGGAATGTTGACAGTTGCGGGCGCTGATTCAATTTGGACCGATTCCGAAGGCAATGTATTGGCCTTGAGGAAAGGCAAAGGAAAAGGAGGCAAAACCATAGCACTTGATGCTCATCTAGATACCGTTTTTCCCCCTGAAACAGATGTGACCGTCAAGATAAAAGGGGATACCTTATTTGCCCCCGGAATTGGCGATGATACCAGGGGTTTGGCGATGGTAATTGCAGTCCTTCGCGCCCTGGAAATGGCGGAAATAGAGACTGAGCATGACGTACTTTTTATTGGTACCACCGGTGAAGAGGGCCTGGGTGATTTGAGAGGTGTAAAACATCTCTTTTCGAAGGATGGCCCGGGCATCGATACCTGGATTTCCATCGATGGGGGTGCAATTGGTCGTGTTAACAGTAATGCATTGGGTTCTTATCGATACCGGGTGACATTTAATGGTCCGGGAGGTCATTCCTGGGGAGCATTCGGACTGCCCAGCCCACAACATGCCCTGGGAACTGCCATCCATTATTTTACTAAAAGTGCCGATGAGTTTACAAAATCCGGCCCCAAAACCAGCTACAACGTGGGTAGGATCGGGGGTGGCACATCAGTCAATTCTATCGCTTTTGAGTCATGGATGGAAATTGATATGCGCTCAGTGAGTCCGGAACACCTCGATCAAATCGATGAGATACTGAAAGCCGAGGTATACAAAGCGTTGGATTACCATAACTCTATAAAGAGGTCAGGTCCTGACCTGACGGTTGAGATTGAGAAAATCGGTGAAAGGCCATCAGGGGACCAGCCTGTGGATCTACCATTGGTACAACGGTCATTGGCGGTTGTTAAGCACTTTGGTGTAGAACCTCGAATCACTAGGGGATCTACCAATAGCAATATTCCCATTTCACTTGGAATTCCTGCGGTGACAATCGGCAGGGGTGGCAAAGGGTCAGGTGGCCATTCGCTCGGTGAGTGGTGGATCGATGATGATGGATATCAGGCCATTCAGCTTGCCCTGCTTACTTTGCTGTCGGAAGCTGGCATTTCCAATTGAGCTGATCCAGGATTCCCACTGAGATATTATTTAAGCCCCATATCAGATTTATCTCGGCATTGATAGGCGTAATTGGTTAATTAGGACAGTTCTTAACCAATAATAATCTGCTATGAATAATCGAGTCATAATTACCATGTTTTGCCTGGTGCTCATTCCTTTTATGAGTTTAGCCCAGGATTTGAATGAATCGCTTGTAAGGGGACTTGCAATGCGAAATATAGGACCCGCCTTTGCGTCGGGAAGGATTTCGGACATTGCTGTACACCCTGACAATGACAATGTCTGGTACGTAGCCGTCTCATCAGGCGGAGTCTGGAAAACGGTTAATGGAGGAACCACCTGGAACTCGATTTTTGATGGACAGGGGTCGTTTGCAACGGGATGTGTAACTATCGATCCGAATAATCCCAGTACCATATGGGTAGGTACTGGTGAAAATGTCGGTGGAAGACACATTGCCTTTGGTGATGGAGTTTATGTAAGCTACGATGAAGGCAGGAGTTGGAAAAACATGGGTTTGAAAACTTCCGAGCACATCTCCAAGATTATTGTCCATCCCGATAACTCCAAGGTAATATGGGTGGCTTCACAGGGACCATTATGGAGCGCAGGAGGTGAGCGTGGATTATACAAGTCTACTGACGGTGGTCAAACCTGGAAGAGAACACTGGGAGGGGGGGACTGGACCGGTGTAACTGACCTTCTTATTGACCCAAGGAACCCACAAAGACTTTATGCTGCTACATGGGATCGTCACAGGACCGTAGCAAGCTACATGGGAGGTGGACCCGGTTCCGGTATCCATATAAGTAATGATGGTGGGGAGACATGGAACAAATTGTCCAGTGGTATCCCACGATCAAACCTCGGTAAGATCGGATTGGCCATGTCCTATTATAATCCCGATGTAATTTATGCGGCGATTGAACTTGACCGGACCACAGGGGGCGTATTCATGTCAGAAAACAGGGGAGCTACCTGGAAAAAAATGTCTGATGCCGTATCCGGTGCGACCGGGCCACATTACTACCAGGAACTTTATACCTCACCACATAAGGATGGGAGATTATACCTGATGGATAATACTATCCAGATAAGTGAAGATCACGGTAAGACCTTCACCAGGTTCCAAAACAGGGGCAAACACTCGGATAACCACTCGATTAACTTCAGAACGGACGACCCTGGCTATCTCCTGATCGGAACAGATGGGGGAATTTACGAGACCTTTGATCACGGGCAGACTTTCAGGTTTGTAGATAACCTGCCTATTACACAATACTACAAGGTAGCAGTTGACGATGCAGAACCCTTCTACTTCGTGTACGGGGGAACCCAGGATAACGGATCGCATGGCGGGCCTTCGAGGACCGATTCACGTCATGGAATCAGGAATGCTGAGTGGTTCAAAACCCTGGGAGCTGATGGACACCAGTCGGCTACAGAACCCGGTAACCCCAATATAATGTACGCTGAGACCCAACAGGGAGGTCTGCACAGAGTAGACAGGATTTCAGGGGAACAAGTATTTATACAACCACAAGCCAGGGAAGGAGAACCCTATGAACGATTTAACTGGGACGCACCAATCCTTGTAAGTCCCCATAATCCTGCAAGGTTATATTTTGCCTCACAAAGGGTTTGGAAATCTGAAAACAGAGGGGATAGTTGGACCCCGATTTCGACAGATCTCACACGCAACCAGGAGAGATTCAACCTGCCCATTATGGGTAAACAACAGAGCTGGGATAATGCCTGGGATGTCAATGCGATGTCTAACTACAACACTATTACGTCATTATCAGAGTCTCCGAAACAGGAGGGTTTGCTATATGCGGGGACCGATGACGGGATAATCCAGGTGAGTGAGAATGGAGGAGTAAGCTGGACTAAGGTTGAGCTGGGAAGCATCAAAGGAATTCCCGCTACGGCATTTGTTAATGATGTCCGCGCCGATTTGTTTGATGCAAATATAGTCTACGCAGCATTGGACAATCATAAATATGGAGACTATAAGCCTTACCTGATCAAGAGTACAAATAAAGGGCGATCATGGACCGTGATGAGTGGTGATTTACCGGATCGACACCTCTGCTGGAGGTTGGTTCAGGATCATGAAAGGCAAGGTTTGATCTTTGCAGCTACCGAATTCGGTATATTCTTCACTTTAAACGGCGGAACCAACTGGACAAAACTCACAGGTGGGGTACCGACGATTTCGTTTAGGGATATTACCATACAGCGTAGGGAAAGCGACTTGGTTGGAGCATCATTTGGAAGGAGTTTCTTTATCCTGGATGATATCACGCCACTCCGTGAAACAACCAATGATATATTAGCCAGGGATGCGCACATATTCACGGTGGAAGACGCTTTATGGTATGTGCCTCGCACATTGGTCAGTTCCCAGGGTGAAGCGTATTATTCAGCTCCTAATCCCGAATTTGGAGCAACCTTTACCTATTACCTGAAGGATGGCCTTAAATCACTAAAGGATATGAGGAAAGAAAAGGAAAGGGCTATGAAAGATCAGAATATCCCCTTCCCAGGATGGGAGGCACTCGAAAAAGAAATGGAGCAAAAACGCCCGAAAATTGTATTGATAGTCAAGGACAGCGATGGTAATATTATCCGCCAGGTAAATGGTAAATCCGGAAAGGGTATTCATCGTGTGAACTGGGATCTCAGATCGAGCTCACAAGGCGGGATTATCCCAGGTGCCTCGGGAGGAAGAGGGGGTTGGTTTGGTAATGCCGGATTTTCCGTGGTTCCTGGAGACTATACGGTGACCCTTGCTAAGGTGGAGGATGGAAATGTAACAGAACTCGCCGGTCCGCAACCTTTCAAGGTCATTCCTTTAAGGGAAAAAGGTGCTCTGGAAGGTGCCGGGTATGATGAGATAATCGCTTTTAAGGGAACACTTGAAGAGTTTCAGCGCGAAATGGCAGTGGTCAATGATATGTTGCGAACTGCAGGCCAACGGATTTCAGCCTATGAACGAGCTATCGGATCAGTTTCCGAGAATTATTCAGGACTTATGAAGTCTGTTCACGATGCCAGGATGAGCTATGAGGCCCTGGATGACAGGATGAATGGTTCTGATGCAAGGAACGAGGTAGGGGAAAAGAATAATCCTACCCCGGGTAGCTATATGTTCCTGGGATTCCGGGCTTTGAATACTACCTATGGCCCAACTCCTATGCATAAGGAAGCACTTGAGACAGGCCGCAAACTTATGTCATCTATAAAAACAGATGTTGAAGGTTTTATGGGAGTTTTAGATAACCTCGAGGGACAGTTGAGATCAGCGGGTGCCCCGATATTGGAGAAGAACTAGAATTTGTAAAAGAGCCGTCGGAAGACGGCTTTTTTATTTCTTATTATTCAGAAAATTAAATAAACGGATCATATCCTCTTCCTTCCTTAGTTTCAGTTTTTCCTGCTTGATAAACCTTCTGGATTCAGCAATCCTGTCACCGGTAAGTTCCTCCAGGTCTGATTGGCTTCCCTTGAAAAAAACTGGCCTTCCCCCATTACAGGAATAAAAATATGCCGGCCCCTTTTTCGTAAACCGGTCCGGTTTCACTTTGTGGTATGGGGTCTGACCCGGTTCTTCTTCTTCAAATTCAACCCAATCCCGTCGCAGAAGTTCACATTCACCATCAGCCAGCCTTGTGAGGAAACCACTGTATGATTTATCTGCATAGTCAAAAATTCTGTATACGTATTCCATATTGTTTAACCGTATCAGATTTGTAGCCTCAGGATTGTTGAGAACCAAAAGTTGATCATCCTGGACATACTCCATTTTTTCCGTATAGGAATCATACCTCATAAAGCGCACAAGAGTATCACCTTTAAGAGTGATAACCAGGCCGCTGATTAATTTATCGCTATGATAAGGACTTCCGTCAATGTCTTCATAGGAGATATCCCTTTCAATTGGTCGGAGCCGTGCGCCATTATATTCTACCATTACAGCAGAAACCTGGCTGTAAAGGGGACAGGTAAATAACAGGAAAGTGAGTGTCAGTAAATGTTGGTATTTCATATTTTTCTAATGAAAAGTGTAAATTAATAGAATGTAAAGAGCTATGTAAATTTTCTTAGCCCTATTAATCCTTTTGACGGCTAACATGTCAAAGATTACGATAACATCTAAAATGATAATTATGAGGAAGTCTATTTTGTATTTAGGAATTGTACTGCTGGTTGCATTTGTCTCGACAGAAACTTATGCTCAGAAAGAATGGGAGCGATTGGGAGTGAGGAAAGTCAACTATGGCCTGGACCGTGACGTAATCAAGGTGGGCCTTAAAGACGGTAGATTTACCAAGCTGAGGTTTGTGGTCAGAGGGGGAGGACTCAATATGCACAGGGTGGTCGTCCAGTATGGAAATGGCTCAAAAGATGAGCTGGAAGTAAGACATAATTTTAAAAAGGGAAGCCTGACACGGGTAGTTGACTTGAAGGGGAACAAACGGGTCATCAGGGACATTACCTTCTGGTATGATACAAAGAATATATCGAGTCGGAGGGCAACGCTGACCGTGTTTGGTAGAAGGTAAATAGGTTAGGAGGTTATTGATTCTGTAGTTAAGGGTTCATCTTCCCGCTTTATTCAACTCAGAAATAATTTCAATACACAAGCTACCGAGATTAGTCTCACCCTGGTTGTAGTTCCTCATAACCGCAACGCCATACCCGGTTTGAACATCAAACTTGAAATGAGCGCTATAACCTGACACGGATCCTCCGTGCCCTGCAGTGGAATATCCCTCTCCGGAGTCAAGGCCGAAACCGAGTCCATATGCATTACCCCCCTCGGGGGTTTGTTGCGATTGCATTTCACTATGATTTTCAGGAGTTAGAAGTGTCTTATTAAAGCAACTGATCATGAATTTGCAGAGGTCTGTTGGGTTACTGTATATCCCACCGTTGGGCACTTTATATCCCCTGCCACTATGTTCTATAGCAGGCCTTTCGAGGTTAATATGCTTTTTTCCGCCACCCATACCTGTTGCGAGCTCCTGTTGCCATTCTTCCGGAATCTCAAAGAAGCTCATGTTCATGTTTAATTCCTTAAACACCTTTTCTTCAATAAGTTCCATAAAGGGTTTTCCGGCCGCGCGTGAAATTGCTAGCCCGAGTATTCCGTAACCGATGTTTGAATACGAATACTTTTCGCCCGGATTGGTTTTAAAAGAAGTGGCTGGTATGGATTCAAGGATCTTTTCTTCCCATTTTTCAATCGGTCCGGTTGCTGCATCCTTTAGTTTTGGTTCTCTTATAAGCCCGGATGTATGACTCGCTAACTGCCTGAAAGTTATCTGCCTCGATTCACCATATCCTTCCAACTCCCTGATATCGGGGAAATAGGTTTCAACTTTATCGTCCAGCTTGAAATGTCCCTCATCGATGAGCTTTAGCATCAAGTATGCAGTGATAGTTTTGGAAATTGAACCGGTTCGATAAATGGATTCCGAACTGGCTGTTAATTGACTTTTTGGGTCCAGCGGGCCGAATGCATGAGCCCAAATGATGACATCTCCACGCATTACAGCAATAGAGATGGTACCGTTGATGCTGTCTGATTCCAGGTCAGCCTCAATGACTTCTGCATATCTTTCAAGTACTTCCTGTTCAGCGGGTGTTCTTTGAGAGTAAAGAAATGCCGGGAGTAAGGTGAACACAATAAACAGTATCCGTGTGAGCATGTCAGTCAGGGTTAGAGTCTTTTAATTTAGGTAAGAATTTGAGAATTAGTCTGATTTTTGATGACTCACAAGGATAATTCCTGTAGCAAGTACAAGTAGCCGTAACTCAGGGAAATTCCGAGACCAAAACTCAAAAGGCTGCCTATTAGCATATACTCGGTCAGCTTCCGGTCGTCGGCTTTGGACAGATCGCCGAAACGGAAAACTGATTTGGCGGCCAATAAAAATCCAATACCCTGGAAATAACCGATCAGGATGAATCCGAGTATAAAGAGTCTTTCCAGGTACCCGATATACCGGCCAGCATTCGGCAATGATTTTGATTCAAATTCCATATTTAAACCGGCAACGATAGTCCTGATTAAGATTGAGCTACCGGATGTGATTAATACAATAACAATGGCTGTGAGCATCCACTGATCAGCACTTAGAGCACTCAGGCTTAGTCCAATGGGTTCGTAATAGCTTACTACGGCTGTAATTACCACTATGTGGAGGACCTGATCGACCAGGAAAGTCACGGTCCCGTTACGGGGAGTAGTTAACCTTAGCTTGAGAATATCGATAATAAGGTGGGAGACGGTGATGATCAGGATCCCAAGCCAGTAGGCAGGATCAAATCCCGTTACAAGCCACAATAATGCAAAATGGATGAGTATGTGGATATACAAGTAAAAAGATCTCTCCTTATGATCGTTTTTATGCAGTACCCATTTCTTCGGTTGCAGAAGAAAGTCACCAATTACATGTGCTAGAAGGAATTTTATCAGGAGGGATGACATATGCCCGAGATTTCCTCAATATAATAACTATTTACTCTCATTACTTCATCAAAAGCGGCCCGTTTAAGTGTAGAACTTACATTGGCCTGGCTTGTATTTAGAACTGCTGCGAGGTCCTCCTGCTTGATATTAGGCTTCTCAAGGGCTTGATGTACCATTTGAGCCTCACGGACTGACCATTGGTCGATGGAAAGAGAAATCAGGTCAAGGACGAGATTTAAATTTCTATCCACTTCCCCATAACCAGTGATAATTCCTAATTTTCGCTTGCCCAGGCTGTCAAAGCATTTTCCTGAATATTGAAATGCCTCACCAAATGAGTGTGAGATTCCATCAGTGGCAGGGCCCGAATCACCAATTCCCATTCCTATCCTTACATCCAGCCTTTTTACCTGCCTGATTACAGATTTCACCGTCATGGCAGCAATAAAACCCTTTTCAGCTTCACATTTAACCTGGAAACTATCGCCTCGGTATACTTCCCAGTCCTTTTCCTCCCGACCGAAGTTGGATAATACTTTTCGAAGCCTCTCCGTCCATATTGCTGGAGCCACTTTCCTGGAATTAACAATATCACCGGTTAATACAGCTATCATATATAATATTAATAAGATATATATGTAAATATAGTAAAATAAGGTTATAAAGTAAAATAAAGTATTATTAGCTAATAACTAACAACTAACAGTGGGGATGGGGGAGGGGGGATGAGGGAGATAGATGATAGATGATAGAGAGTAGAAAATGGAAGGAAGCAAGAAGACTGAAGTAAGGACCTCTGAACCTCTGAACCTCTGAACAACTTAACCCACAACCTACAACTCAATCCCAGGGGGATGGGGGAAGAGGTCTGCCAATTCACAATCCAGCACCTCGTCAGAATCGCAAAAGGCGATGATCCTGGTGCCGGGGTGGCCGTGTTCCTTGATGATCTGGCGACAGTTGCCACAGGGACTTGTCGGTGTGGGGGTAGGGGTATAAATCACCAGTGCGTCAATAAGGAAACCCTCACCGAGTTCGGAACGAGCTTTGACGATAGTGGTGGCTTCAGCGCAGATGGAAGAGGGAAACACGAGGTTCTCTACATTGCAACCACTGAAGACATTTCCATTTGAATCCATTAATGCGGCACCAACTTTAAATTTACTGTAGGGTGCATAAGAAGATTTTATTGCCTTATGGGCTTCTGATTTTAATTGATCAATAGAGTTTTTTTCAATCATAGTTAATTAACGCGGTTCACTTTGCTTTAGTTGATCTTCAATAGTAACAAAGTCAGATATATTGGATTCAAATTCAGGTATAGTATTGTCGAAATTGGCCAGTGCAACATTGTGTAGGGTGCGCAGTCTGTAAAATAATCCCGGTGGCGGAATTACATCCAAATCACCGCTACTCCCAATGAAATAATTATTGTATTCAATTAACCCTCTTTCAATTGATTCAACACTCCATGAGTTATACAAATCTGCGGCGGTAGCCATAATGCGAAAGTCAATTTTACTGGCAGTTTGAGAATTGCTGATACTTCTCCAAATATTATTCTTGACTGGTAAGTCGGGGATATAGTCAAAATTGATATTTATTTTATAAAGACACACCTGGTTGATACAAGAAACCGAATCGAGATGTACACTATACTCGTTAAGCTCTAGTGAATCCATGGTGGTCTGCCTGATTCTGATTAATCCGGTGCCGTCTTCGGAGTACTTATCGATGAGGCTAAATGCGGTAGCCATATCATTAAAAAAAACTGCATTTTCATTCAACCTCTTCTGGTTATCTTTTAGCTCGGCATGTAGTGCTATCAAGGCTTCAGAAACCTCTTCCCGATCATTTAGATCATCCCTGTAACTTTCTACCCAGAACGCAACCAGTACCGAAAATATGATTACTAAGACTTCAATGATATATTTCCCAATCGACTTCATGATTATTTATGATCCAATTTTCGGCAGCAGTCTTCCTGTCGTTTTCATATAAATTTCATACTCGATGAATTTCTCTTTAAGTTTTTTCTCTTCAAACCTCATTTTGAAGTGAAATAGTGCGTAGAGAAGCAAAGTGACTAGAAGTTTCCAGCTACTTTCGGATTTTAGAGAATAACCGATCATAGTAATCAGGATGCCTGAATAGATGGGATGCCTGATCAGTTTGTATAGTCCTGTTTTGATCAATTCTCCATCCACCCTAGGAGTAGGAAAAGGAGATAGGTTCTTGTTGAGTTGTAGAATTGCGATTATCAGCATTATTGTGCCTAGCAAGGAAAGTCCTAATCCTATGGCTCGTATAAAATTAGGAATATCAAGAGCAATTATATCAAACTCAAATAGGTAGAGCATAAAGAGTAGGAATTGGATGCCCACAAAGAAGTAGTCCTTTGAACTCATTTCAATCTATCTTGATCATTTTGTCAGATGAAAAAGTTGTCCCGTCCGCTGAGATGCTATTTATAACATAATAACCCGTTGGTAAAACCGAAAGGTCATATTCACCGGGTCCCTGGAAAGTCCCATGCGACTTGCCCGCTAAATCATAAACTTCCAATGTATTAATACCTGTAATTCCTGATTTAACGATATCCCTGAAAGGATTAGGATAAAGGTTGGACCCGGACGGTTCCGGGTCTCCCACGCTCAATGGTACCGCTTCCCCCTGGTCAATTTTTCCCCACCACAGGCCTGCCCCATGGGTACCGGCAAGGATTGTGCTATCGGAGGCTCGGACCTTGATCATATCTACCCTGATTTCAGGCATATCCCCGTTGTACCCATGCCATTCTTCTGCCAAATCTGCATAATTTTCCAATCCCCAAACTCCCATTTCGGTGGCGATAAGGACTTTTAAGTTGTCGAATGGGTTAAATACCCCCCACCTTATCGGCATATCGGGCAGGTTTCTGTCAATATTCAGCCAATTTTCTCCACCATTACCTGAAACATAAACGGAGTTGATCCCGAAATTGGAAAGCGTGACAAGCAGGCTGTTTGCACTTTCGCCTACCGCAATGCTTGAAACATAACCCTGGTTAATATATTCATTATCAATTCTTTTCGTCACCGGGTTGTTGGGGAGCCCGTCTACCCGGAACACTTTCCCGTATTCCGTCCCGAAGAAAAGGGTCCGGTCCATTTTGTTTCCGTAAGGAGAAATCTCAATCGCAGTTATGGCTTCCTGGATCCCCGTGTTCAGGGGAACATAAAAAGTTGTGTCCAAACCCAGGTCACTGGTAAGTAGGTATTTATTGACATTTATTATCCTCAGGCTATCATAATACCTTCCCCGGAGTTCCCAGTAAAGCCCTCCATTCGGACTTGTCGAAGGGTTGGTATATAGCAGGTTGGATTCATCATCATAATCCGCAGGATTGACAAATAATCCGTCGACCCATGGAGTATAAAATGTTTCGTCGTTTATGTGAAAATACCATCGGTTTCCATACACGCTGGTAATCCGGAGGTTCGTATTGTCCGAATCAAAGAAGGCAAAGCCACCATCACCACCCGATATCCAGCTTTCATCGACTACGCTTTCCGCCCCTTCTACTGAGATGGATCCGTTGTCCTGGGTACCCCCAAGAAAGTTATAGATGCCCTTATAGGGGTGCAGGTCCACTGCGTAATATTGAGTAGTATTTAATCCTGAACCCACTTGATTGAATTTTACAATACCCTCACTGGGCACTTCGTAATCATAAGTGTGGATTGCGGTCAGGTTTGTGGTTCCAAATATCCCGCCGTCGGTACTGATCAGTATGTGATCGGGATCATTGTTGTAAAACTGGATATCATGGATGTCCCCATGGATATAGACCGATTCCCAGTATTCCCGGTCTTCTGGGCTTATGTCCCCCTGTAGATTATACATGGCAAACCACCTGGATAAGGCGACCCAGGGCTCCTCAACCGCAGGGACTGCTGACGTATTATTCAGGATGTACATATTTAAAGCGCCGATGACAATCCTGTTTTCGTCGGACGGATCAATCGCTAGCGATAGTGCGTGCCAGGGAATATTAGCCCATTGCTCCTCAGGAAGTGGTAAAGATGACCAGGAACTTCCTCCGTCAATGCTTTGATATAGATACACCTCATAGTCTCTGAGCTGTTCAAGCCCATTATAGTAGCCGTTTGTGGCCAGCACGTAAAGATGATCAGGGTTTTGAGGAGAGGATTTCACTATAGTCCTTCCCGGGAATCCCCCCAATGGCACGAGGTCGTTGAAGATTTGTGTATTTACGGTCCAATTCAATCCATCACCGCTACTTAGAACCTGGCCACCAAACCAATTGTCCGAGCCATTTCTCATGGTGCCGGCGAATAGAGTGTTGTTGGAGGTGAGTTCAAGGTCTGAAACCTGGTATGTTGAATTACCGTCTGCCAACGGTAGTACCTGGCTCCATGTATTCCCCTGGTCGGAAGATCGATATAAACCTTCTTGTATGAAGGTCCTGCTTTTATAGGAGCCCGATCCAACTGCTGCGTAAATCACCCCAACACCGTTTTCTTCCCTGATCACCAGGTCATTAATAAACTCGAATTCTTCTGTTGAAGGGATGTGATTCCATGATTGACCCCGGTCCATTGAGTAATACAGGCCATTTCCAATACCTGTTGATTCCCGGTAATTGATAAATGCGGTAAACGATTCACCTGTTCCTACATACAATAAATCAGGATTTGTGGGATCAGCAGCCAGGCAACTCACCGAGATATCGGGAAAGCTCTCCACTTTTTCCCATACGCCTCCGTCGGTAGAATAAGTGTTGTTGACATACAAGCCACCGGAAACACTTCCCGTAAAGAGGGCCCCGGACTGAGGCTCATGAAGAATAAACCTGCCCCTACCGGGCCTTCCCGTATCATAGTTTTGCCATTGGAAATCACGGTGAGATTCGGTTCTGGCGCCGGTGGGAATTTCTTTCAGTGATTTAAGTTTTTCAAGTGGAACCATTCCGGTGGAGGGATCGTGCATCATCCAGTAGTCCCGAAGGATGGCTTTGTCGGGCCCATCTGGCGGCAAAAGTCTCATTTCCGACGAATTTTCTTCAAGATTCATCATTGTAAGACTGACCCCTGCGAGGATAATAACCGAAAGAACACCCAACCAGGTATATTTTTTCATAATTATAAATATACTTAATTAATCAAGGCATGGAGGTAATCACCAAGACAGTGTATCTGTCAAATGAACAAAAATTTACATATCATTGGACTGCTTGGAATTTTGTACTTTTGAGATCAATTTTTGTAGTCAATAACGAATTTCCAATGCGCATACAACTGTTTTTCTCGATCGTCTTATCAGCATTTACATTCCAAACTTTCGCCCAAAGCGACCTGCATATTCCCAAGGAAATACAGGAAGCATACAAGAAGGGAACCCGATCCAAAGACGGAAAACCCGGCCCTAATTACTGGCAAAACTTTGTTGAGTATGATATTGAAGTGGCCGTGACTCCTGATACGCGGGCTATTGAAGGAAGTGAAACTATAACTTTTACAAACAACAGTCCTGACGAACTATCATCTGTTGTCATCCGGCTCTATTATGATGTTTTTAAGAAAGGTAGCCAGCGTGGTATGCAGGTTAATCCCGAAGACATCGGTGATGGTGTTGACATACGGAAAATTACGGTAGCCGGTACGGAGTATGATACGGGGAATCCCCAGATGGCCCGCAGGACGGGTACAAACCTGGTGCTCACATTGCCCGAACCCTTGTCGACCGGTGAAAGTGTGGACATTGGATTTGAGTGGATGCAGAAAGTGCCGCTGACAGTGCGTAGAACCGGAGCTATTGACAGTACCTCCTTTTTCATTGCATACTGGTATCCTCAGGTAGCCGTATATGATGACGTGTTTGGTTGGGATATGATCAACTATACTTTCAGTACAGAATTCTACAATAACCTCGGAAGTTACAACGTGCGGATCGCGGCGCCAGATAACTTCCTGGTTTGGTCTACGGGGGTCTTGCAAAACGCAGATGATATCCTTCCCAGCACGATATTAACTAAGTACGAGAAGGCAACAACCTCCGATGAAGTCATCGCTGTTGTAACTGCTGAGGAGCTTGAGACCCTGAAGCTCAAGAGTTCTACCTGGCATTATACGGCCGAGGAGGTTACAGATTTCGCTATTGCCATGAGTGATCATTACCAGTGGGATGCAGCATCACAAGTGGTTGAGGGAGAGAGGATTCTGATCAGCTCGGCCTATCCAAGCAAGGATGCGGATCGGTATACTCAACTCACCTCGATTCAACAGAAAACCATGAAACATTTCTCAGAAGACGCACCAGGAGTACCATACCCTTATCCCGCGTTTACGACGTTTATAGGGCTTCGAGGTGGAGGAATGGAGTTTCCCATGATGGCCAATAATGCCGGTCCCGGACGCGGTGTTACGATTCATGAAATGTTTCACACTTACTTCCCTATGTATGTCCGAATTAACGAGCGAAGATTCGCCTGGATGGATGAAGGTTGGGCAGATTTTGGGACGGCGCTGGTTTCCAATAAGTATTTCACCGATGAAGAAGATCGCGGAAGTTTGTATGGTTCCATGAAGTTTTCAATGCAGGGGATGATAGGTACTATTGGCGATTTGCCAACGGTAACTTCCAGTCAATACATGGGTAACAATTACGGCTACCATTCCTATAGTCTACCGTCATTTACCTATGCTTTACTATACCAACATTTGGGGGATGAGCGATTCCTGGAAGCCTGGAGCGAGTATATCCGACGATGGGCTAAAAAGTCCCCCACTCCATATGATTTCTTTTACACATTTGAGGATGTCAGCGGAGAAGACCTGAGCTGGCTATGGAATTCATGGTATTTCAGGATGGGCTACCCGGATCTTGCCATAGAGTCTTTTGAAAAAGGCGAGTTAACCGTAAGAAGAAATGGGGATCGGCCGGTTCCTGTGAGTGTGGTGGTCGAATACGATGATCTCATGGAGAACGGGGAACCTGAAAGTTATGCTGTCACATTGAGTACATCTGTCTGGAAAACCGGGGTACCAACCGTTACGCTTGAAATACCCAAAGGAAATAATGTAAAGAATATTACGCTGAATGGTGATTTCCCCGATTTCAATGAGTTTGATAACTTCTTTCCTTCTTTGCCGGAAAGATTTAAGGATGTTGAGTTAAATGAAGAGGTGCTGGGAGAGTATCCGTTGAGACAGTTTCCCGCAACCGTTGTGCTTTCCAAGGAAGAGGGGGTCTTAAAAATGGTCATCACGAATTCTCCAATGAGTGGTTTCATGATGCCGGACGGTGAGGGCTTCACTTCACTTGATGGTCAAATGAAAGTAAAGATTCTGAGAGAGGATGGAGTAGTTACCGGCCTTGAATTGAGATTAGATGCGTTTGGGATTAATGCAATAGCCGATAAGAGGTAAAAGGGTAAAAGGATTGTAGGATGCTATAAACGTTAACTACTCAACCACTTAACCACTTAACTACTTAACCACTTAACCACTTAACCACTTAACCATTTAACTACTTAACCCCAACCCCCAACCCCCTAGCTATGAAAACATCATTAATCTTTATCCTAATTATTTCAGTCACTGCATGTTCGAAAAGTAGCGGTTTGGATTCTGACAGTGTGTTGGAACGGAGTATATCCTATCATGACCCGGAAGGGGAGTGGGAAAAATTGAAAGCAAGTTTATCTTTCGAAGAAGAACAACCCGACGGCAATGTGAGAAACACCAGTGCCTGGATCGATATGCCCAACAGCTATTTCAAACTGAACAGGGGAGACTATGAGATACACGGAATGGTACAGGATTCCTGTTTTATTGAAAAGGGTGATGTGGATTGTGCGCGTGCAAGAAGGATGAGGGATTATTATGTCTATCTCTGGGGCTTACCCATGAAATTAATGGACGAGGGGACGCAACTATTGGATTCGGTAGGGAAGACCACATGGGAAGGGAAGGAAGCTTATGTGCTCTTTGTAGACTATGAGAAAGATGATTGGAAGTATTATTTTGACAAAGAGACCTACCAAATGATCGGTTACGAATTTCTCCAGACCACCGGCAACTCAGAGAAAATACTGCTTGAGGGCATTATGGATTTTGGAAACATGAAGATCCCGGCCGAGCGATCCTGGTATATGACTAGTGACAATGACCGGTTTCTCGGAACGGACAGGCTCGTGAGAGTATCTGTTTTTTAATTAAAGCATTTCAATAATTACATAATTATCTCAGGATTAATTACATAATTATTTACGTGGCTGCAATTAGTATATATAGTCTTTCCTCTTCGATACCCTGGCAAAAAAGACGGTTAATATAGCCACGGCTACTATAATCAGGTTAAAGCCGATTTCAGCTCCTGAAAGGGATATTTCGTTTGCCGTAAAGTCTGCTACTAAGCTCAAAACTACTCCGATAAGAGATATTACAAACAAGGGAATAGCCCAGGACCTTTTTATGATCAGGCCAATTGAGCCAAATAACCCCGCCCAAACAGCGATGGCAAAAGATCCGGTAGCCCATGCCGGACGGTTAGTCAGATACATTCTCATTCGCTCATCAAGTGCAGCCAGAGCTTCTTCACTCATAGTTACCTGGTTGATGTAGTTGAATACACCTGCCGCATTCCAGAAAGTAATAAGTACGGCAATAATCCAGAACCAGGCCGGAGGTTTGATGGATGTCATGATAGTAACGGTTGATGTATTTAAAGGTAATAAATATCCCCCTAACACTTACAGCCTAGCAACCTACTACCTACCACCTATAACCTACCACCTATCACCCTCAACCTAAAACCTCCAACCTACAAACCCATCAATTCCCTTCAATTCCCTTCAATATTCACCTTCGTTTCTAGCTTTACTTCCTCATTTTTAAGGTACTTCTGGAACCAGCGCATGCTTCGAAGGTTGTAATCGAGTCTTGCAGTTGAATTTCGGTTTCCATGACCCTCGCCCGGATAGAAAACAAGCCTTACAGGGGTGTCAGTACGGGTTTTTATATGCCTGTAGAGTTCCATCGACTGCCCGGGATATACCCTGGTATCATTTTTACCATGCATAATCAGCAATGGGGTCTTGGCTTTGTCCACGTAATAAACCGGACTTCGCTTTAACCACCATTCGTAATCATCCCAAACACGTTTCCGTGCGTGAACGAGATAGAGTTCCTCGGGAATATCACTGGTACCCCATTTACTGAGGTTATTGCTGATTCCCACGAACATAACGCCTGCTGCGAAGCGGTCGCTGTAATAGGTCGACAGCCATGCAGTGGCATAACCTCCATAGGATCCACCGGTTACACCCACCTTATCCTTGTCTACCAGGCCACTTTCAATCAGGTAATCTACTCCAT